>MGRM01000027.1 GCA_001798185.1 Deltaproteobacteria bacterium RIFCSPHIGHO2_02_FULL_44_16
AAAAATTCTTGGCGAATTTAAAGAAGAGTATGATGTTTTAGACCGTCGTTGTGAAGTTCTTACGATATCTGAACGTCATATTGGCGATTTTGTATCTTAAGCTGCCCATTTGAGAGAGAGTTTTTTGCGCCGTTTGACACAATCTAAAAGATAGAGATCGATGAGTTTTTGATACGGAACCCCAGTTTGATCAGCCATTTTTTTGAAATAATCAATGACTTCAGGGCTTAAGTTGATTCCCACAGCTTTCTTCTTCCCTATATAGGGATTTTTAATCTCTTTCATTTTGGAAAAATTATATTCTTTCTTCATAAAATTGTACCTCCTTCTTGGTGGCTTTTCTGGCCGAAATAATACGAATAACTGAGTCAGATTCTCGATAACAATGCACAATAATGAGAAGCCTTGATGCCGAGCTCATGCCTAAAATAATGAAGCGGTCTTCTGTATCAGAATGTTCATTGTCTAAAAAAACACGACTTAATGGGTCATCAAAAACGCTCTGAGCTTCTTCGAACCAAATACTGTGCTTGGAACGATTACTTTTGTTCTTCATTTCATCCCACTCGAATCGTATCACGTCTAGATAGTATATAGATATTAGAAAAATTACAAGAAAAGTTAATTTTCAAGTCATTTGTTTAAGGTTGCAAAATGTGACCTTAAACTTTTCAGTCAACTTGAGGTCGCAATTTGCGGCTTCAAGTTCACAACGAGTTGTTTTTATTAAGGTGCTAGCGATTTTTAAGGTCGCATTTTGCGACCTTAAGTTCATAATGTCTTGTTTTTCCAGTCAAAACACGAGAACAAATCTCGTTCACTTTTCCAGTGAAAATTGATATTTATCGCGAATCGAATTATCACCGGTCAACTCAAATCCTGTCGAAAGGGGAGTTATGAAAATTTCTCGGGAAGATTTGCAATGGGCAACCTCAAACGGACTCCTCACATCAGAGCAAGCCGCAACGCTTTGGCAGGCACTTGAAAATCGCTATCCCACGCGAGCTCGATTTGATGGCATTCATGTTGCTTATTATTTCGGTGCGTTGATTGTTATTTCCGCGATGGGGTGGTTCATGAATCGCGCATGGGAGCAATTTGGCGGTGATGGGATTTTTATCATTGCAACCATCTACGCGCTCTGCTTCCTTTTTATTGGTCAGAAACTCTGGACTAAACCTGGGCTGAAAACTCCGGGAGGACTTTTTTACACCATGGCTGTTTGTATGATCCCACTTGCGATCTATGGTCTGGAGAGAATGACAGGCATTTGGCCGCAAGGCGATCCTGGTTTCTATCAAGGCTATCATGTGTGGGTGAAGGGAAGCTGGTTTCTGCTGGAAATGGGAACAATTCTCGCAGCACTCATAACGCTCAAATTTATTCGCTTTCCATTTCTCATGGCACCGATTGCGCTTTCTCTTTGGTATATGTCGATGGATTTGGCGCCACTCCTTTTTGGCAAGACAGATTTTACGGTAGATGAGCGGAAGCTCGTGTCATTATGGTTTGGGCTGGCGATGCTCTGTGTGAGCTATGTCATCGATCGCCGCACAAAAGAAGATTATGCATTTTGGGGTTATCTTTTTGGTCTCTTTGCTTTTTGGGGAGGCCTCTCACTGATGGAGTCCACGAGTGAATGGAGCAAATTTCTGTATTGTCTTATTAATGTAGTACTCATCATGGTTTCCGTAATCTTGCAGCGACGTATGTTTATGGTGTTTGGTGTGCTCGGAGTGTTTGGCTATATTGGTCATCTGGCGTACAGAGTTTTTGAAAATTCACTTCTCTTTCCTTTTGCCCTGAGCATTTTTGGCATTTTCATTATTTATCTCGGTCTCCAATATCAACGCCATCGCATTTTTATCGAAACTTTCTTGTATCATTTAATTCCGGAAGGCTTGAGACAGTTCTTGCCAACCGAGAGAATTTCAAAATGAAAACATCACTTCAACTCCCAACCTGTACAGGAAAATATTGTTGTTTGATTCCCTTATCTGCAGACGAGATGGTGGATGATCTTTTTGCGGCAGCGCAAAGTGATGATCGGTTTTGGCAGTATATGCCGTATGGTCCGTTTAAAAATAGTGGAGAGATGCAAGCGTGGTTACTCTCCATGCAAAACTCTTCTTCTGATTTTATTTTTGGAGTGAAGCATAACACATCAAATCATTTTGTCGGTATGTGTGGTTATCTTGCGCATGTTCCTGATCATCGAAGAATCGAGATTGGACATGTCTGGTATGGAAGGGAAGCTCAAAAAACAAAAATCAATACGGAAGCGACCTATTTACTTTTAAAATATGCATTTGAAACATTGAACTATCGTCGTGCTGAATGGAAGTGTCACAGCGCTAACACGGAAAGTGAACGGACGGCGCTTCGTATGGGATTTGTATTTGAGGGACTTTTCCGAAATCACATGTGGGTCAAACATCAAAGTCGCGACACAAAATACTTTGCGATGATTGACAGCGAATGGCCAAAACATCGATCTGATTTTGAAAAGTATTTCAATTCCGAAGGTATGAGTCTAACGGTGTTAAAGAATTCATCAAAGGGAGGCTGAAGATGCAGAGAATATTAAAAAAGATTGTCATCATCTCAATGGGAAGTCTGCTTCTCCTTCAACCAAGTGTTGTTTTCTCCGCAACAAAACCTCTTCTCAATAGTGAAATGATTCAGAACAAATATGGAAGTTATGGTGTCAAAGTCCTGAAAAAAACTCCAACGCTCCGAGTGTCCAAACTCTATAGCACGCATGATGGAAAGGAGATTGCTCGTACATTGGCGTTTGTCATTTTTCCAAAGGTTATTGATGAACGAGTGCGCGAAGAGCATGTTTTGATTACCGAGAAATCTCAATCTATCGGCAGCACCTTCAAACAAAGAGGATGGATCGTTCAAAAGCAAAATAGATATTTCGGTATGCGTCCGGAAATACCAAAAAATGTTCGTCAACTCATGGGGGGAATTGAAGACCAGCCTTTGGTGCTTCATATATATGAATTATCCGTAGAGCAGGAAGGTAAGAAAATTCACTATTGTACTATCGCAGAGCTTCATCATCCGGACTATTTAACAACGAAGAAACTTAAAAAAATTTATGGGAAGCACACTGAAATATCAGCTCCTCATACGATTTCACTTGATGAGATTTTGAAACTTGTAGATGCAGAGTTAGAAAAAATAACAGTTCTGTTTCAGGAAGCCAAATTCGATTTTCAAGCTGAAAAAGCAACTATTACGAAGAACGGAAAAGTTGTTCGCTATATTGGAACAATGAGTGATGAAAATGTGCAACGTTTATTGAAAGAAACAGAAGGTCAAAAAATTAAAAAGCTCATTATTTCTTCAAGTGGCGGCGAAACATGTTCAGCAATTGAGTTTGGTTTCTGGGTTGCAAAAAATAAGATTGATGTTGATGTGGAGAGAGCTTGTCTTTCCTCGTGTGCGAATTATGTTTTTCCTGCGGCGAAAAAGAAGAAAATTTATCAACATGCGGTTGTTGCGTGGCATGGAAACATGCGTCAAAAAGATCTTCTTTCTGAGGTGGAACTGAAGAAATATGCTCAGGAGATGTTTAAGAGCATGCCAGCAGATGAACGAAAACTGCTTGGGAATAGCAATGCGTTGTTCCAAAAAATGAAAACACATACAGAATTTTGTCGAACAAGAGAAGATGAATTTTTTAAATTGGTTGGTGTTGATGAATATGTATGCAGAATTGGAAATGAAAAATATGATGCTCAAGGATTTTTCTTTATGTCCAAAAATGATATGGAACACTTTGGTATCAAAAATATCAGCATGCCAAAAAATTACGAGAAAACAAATTTAGATGAATTCCGCAAAAGAGCACCTTTTGATTTTATCCGTCTGCAACACTGATCGACGCGAACAGATCTCTTGAATTTATGTGACAAAGGCCTTTTAAAAATGGAAAAAAGAGGAAAAGAGGATCATTTCGTGACAAGACTCATAAAAGAGATCGCTCCATTGCCAGACACGCTTGTTCAATCAGCATTGTCTGGTGCAGATTATCGAGATGCATTTGCGGTGGATGTCCCTTCGGGGCGTTATGCTACCATCACTGATTTTGCTCGTGCTTACTTTCTAGCTCAGCCGGCATGGTTAAGAATTATTAGCATGAATCAATTGTCGCGAACGAAGATGGAACAAAACGTAAAAAGTGCAAAGTTCGCACCGGGCGAGGCGATCGGTTCATGGAAAATATATGCCCGCAATGATCACGAAATTGTCTTTGGTGAATCCTTAGGATTTATGACCTACCGTTTTTCTCTTTCTTTGAAACAGGGATCTCAGACAGATACGGTGATGGCGTCAACTATTACCAAAATAAATTCTCGTTTTGGAAAAATCTATTTTTTTCTCGTGAGACTTCTGCACAAACGTTTTGTACGATTAACACTTCGATATGCAATTTCTGAAAATGTGTCTTAAGTTTTCAGGATGTGTGTTTATTTTTTCTGCGTTAGAAGCGCTGGATCATCGGTAAACACCGCATCAGCTCCAAGGTCGCGAGCTTTTTTGTAGTCTTCCGCAGTGTTAATTCCAAAAAAGACAATTTTTGCACCCGTCATTGTTCGTGTGCACGCAACACTTTCCGATGTCCACATTTGAAAGGGAACCTTGACGCAGGTTTTACCCATTTTTGTCGTGTCGCAAACCTCAAGCTCTCGCACCAGTTCGTAGGCAATCCATTGTTGCGGATTTTTTTTCAACTTTACAGTCATTTGTGCCATCAATAATCATAAGACGTTTTAAACTCGGTTCTCGATCTTCAAAAATAACCGCATCTGGTTTTTGTGCATGAAGCGCTTTCGTATGCTCTGCGGAGGTGGAATAAAAACGAAGCCTTGGCCATTCTTTTTCTGGAACCGATTTTACAACTGCAGCAATAAGGGTTTCAGCCGGCAGTGATTTAAAATCGACAACAATTGGCATGTTTGGAATTTTTTCCAAAACTTCGTTGAGCATTGGGATGCGCAGTTCCTCTGGATTACATTGCGTTTTATACGTTTGAGGCCCTTGATATTTTGCGCTCGTATCAAGTGCTGTCACTTCTGCCGCTGTCTTGTCGGCAATAGCTCCTTTACTCTCTGTCCACATCGAGAGATCTTCAGGATGATAAAGAACAACAACGTCATCTTTCGTCACTTGGACGTCGAGTTCAAGAGCAGCTACTTTTTGCTGAACATTATGTCGAAAAGCACAGAGTGTATTTTCTGGAAAATTTAATTTCCCACCACGATGAGCAATGATTTCTGGTTTTGCCATATGCGATCCTTTTCTTTTGGGATGAGCATTTTCAAATGGGAATGCTGAAAATACGATCATGAGGAGAATCAGTCTTTTCTTGAACATGGAGCCTCCCTATCAACAAATGAGATTTGCAGCAAGAGCTATGCAAGCGCTTGTTTGAAATCTTCAAGTAAATCATGTGCTGATTCGATCCCCACAGAAACGCGGATGAGTGTATCAGAGACACCAGCTTTCATACGTTCTTCGTAACCCATGGCAGCATGCGAAGTTTTTGCAGGGCAACAGAGTAATGTTTCCACGCCACCAAGGCTCACCGCTTTGGTGTCGAGATTCAGTTTCTGAAAAAAACTCTCGGTGTGTGTTGCATCGCCGTCGATTTCAAAACTGAGCATGCCGCTAAAGCCATCCAGAAACTCCCGCGCGAAATGATGTTGTGGATGCGTGGTGAGACCTGGATATGAAACAGTTTTGACCTTGGGATGCTGCGAAAGCATTTCAGCAAGTTGCTTCGCATTCTGATGATGTTGCTTCATGCGAATCGCTAATGTTTTGAGACCACGGTGGAGCAAAAAACAGGCGTGGGGATCGAGCGCTGCGCCAAGATAGTGCATGGTTTGAAGCATTGCTGTGATGTACTGTTTTTTCCCGATGGCAGCGCCAGCGATGAGATCCGAATGTCCATTCAAATATTTTGTAGCGCTATGGAGTGAGACATCAAATCCAAGTTCAGCAGGACGAAAGTTGATCGGAGTTGCAAACGTGTTGTCTGTCATTGAGATCAAATTATGTTCGCGAGCAAAATCGACAACAGCTTTGAGATGAGGAACTTCCATAAGCGGATTAGTAATCGTTTCAATATAGATTGCTTTTGTATTTGGTTTTATTTTTTTCTTCCAGTGTGTGGGATCAGTTGCATCAATAAAATCACAGCTGATGCCAAACGAAGCAGCGTGTTTCTGGAAAAAATTCATGGTGCCGCCATAGAGCGATTGATGGGCTAAGAGGTGGTCTCCATGTTTGAGGGTCGCAAGGAGCGCTGTGGTAATCGCGGCCATGCCACTGGAAAAGACAAGGGCTGCTTCAGCATGTTCAAGCGCTGCAAGTTTGTGATGAAGTACTTCATGATTCGGGAGATTCGATCTTCGGATGTATTTTGTATCCCCTTGTTGCGCATCATTATATTCATAAGCAGATGATTGAAAAATCGGCAGCGTTACTTCACCCTCATAAGATGTTTCCCTTTCGCCAGCATGAATGACGGCAGTTTCAAGTGTGTAAGATTTTTTCATATTTTCTCCTGTTTTCTCTACCTAAAAGATCGTCATTCATTTCACAAGCTGCTTCATTGACACTGCTAAAGTGCTAGGCTACGAAATCTGAAAGAGAAGGAGGACGTATGACACTTACCTTAAAAAGTAATGGATTTGATGCGAATGGACTGATTCCTCAAAAGTTTACGTGCGACGGGAAAGATATTTCTCCTGAACTTGAGTGGAGTGGGGTCCCTGCTGGAACAAAATCATTAGCACTTATCGTCGATGATCCTGACGCTCCGATGGGAACGTGGGACCACTGGCTTCTCTTTAATATTCCAATGAACGTTACGAAATTTTCTGAAGGGATGAAAGCACGACCACTCGGAACGATTGAAGGAAAAAATAGTTGGAATCGAACAGGTTATGGTGGGCCGTGTCCTCCAGATCGCGAACATCGCTACTTTTTCAAACTCTATGCGCTTGATACGACACTGAGTCTGAAAACAGGCGCGACGAAAAAAGAAATTGAAAAAGCGATGCAAGGGCACATCCTCGCACAAACAGAATTGATCGGAAGATACGATCGTCCACGACGATAACTTTTGCAAACGCATATAATATGGAAGACACAACCTTCAATCGAAAATTGATTCGAACTTTCGTTGTGGTTCGTTCCGGCTTCTTTTCTGCACTGTTCCCTTTGTTGCTCTGCCATTTTTTATTTATGGAATGAATATTATTCGAAAAAACAGGGTTGTTTGTCCGATACCAAATAGTGTTGTCGGAGGTATACCCTTATGAAGGATGATCTGATTTATCTCCAGCATATCTCCGATGCTCTCAAGAAGATATTTTCGTATACTCACGATGGAAAAGAAGTATTTTTTTTTTGATCGTTCAAAGTTTGATGCTCATGGGACAACTTGCGTTTCGTTCGATTTATAGTTTGAGCCTTGTGCATCTTTTTGGAAGTGATTTTACAAGAGGAATGATCACTTCTTATGATATTCAATTTTTGGTGATGGAAGAGGCGTAACGTTTTGAGGTGTTATTTTTCTTATCTGCATCCCCTGGACTTCCACAAGTTGACGGCCTTCATAACCAAAGGTGTATCGACTTCTCTCAGAGCTTTGAATTTCTGTGATCAAAGATCGCTCACGTTTCGCTGCAAACGATGAAGGTTCCAAGGTTGAATGAACCAGGTCATCGTGAATTTCAGATGTTGGTATTTTTGTTTCTTCATCTGCGTAGTTCCGAAGAAAAATGAGAAGCTTTTGTAAAAAACGGGGGTGTCCCTTCGTGGCTGTATCCACCGCATAAGCAAGAGTTCTTTGACTATTGCGTATCCACGCATTTCCAATTGTTGCCCAATCTTCGTCCGCATCACTTTTCCCATATTCTTCCGCAAAATCTGCTGGATCTGAAGAATCTGCATGTAAACGAGTGAAAGCTTCCCGATCTTCATCTGAAATATGAAAAAAGAGCGGATGGACCGCTGCATGAGCGATCGTATCAATGTCAACATCCTCATAGAGTTCCATTCGGTAACGAAGAGGTTCTCCTCTTCGTGTGCGACCATCAGGGACGACAAGCTCCTGTAGACCTGATGCATGTTTCCGTTTGTCGTGAGAGTGACGTTCGACCCCGATGAAGCGATTTTTTACATGGAGCGGTATTTTGGTCAGTATCTCACGCGCTGCAACAACAGTGCGATCCGAAATTTTTTCTCCCTTGAAGTTAAAAATAATGACGGTCATGTCGGAGCTTTGATGTGGTTTTGCTGGATCTGGTGTGTTTCCAAGGAGAAGCATCGGTTTTATGTCTCCCTCGATTGTTGCAGGAGCAATGACCAGTTGTGAATATGAGTAACTACGATGCGCTTCATCTGCCACTGTTTGGGAATGATCATGCATCCCAAGTTGGAGACCCTGTGCGACGAGCTGCCAGTCCTGCATGCGTTCAGGGTTAAAGGTTCCCTGTCGTAGCCGATCAAGGTCTTGCTGATTCAAATAGATATATTTTCCGTTTTCTGCAGCGATCCTTCTGGCATTTGGGTCCGGATTATTCGCAATCGTGTCATAAAATTCCGATGCGCTCATGACACTTTCTGAAGGAATCTGTCCCCGAACTTCAAGGTTCGTGACAGCGTGTGAAAGATTTGCAAATTGTACTCCCTGTCCAGAAGCGAGTTGCTGAAAATGTTTTGCGGCTGCAAATGTGCGTGGTGAGAACGGTTCCTGACGAAGAGCCTGTTCATAGAAGTGGGCAGTTGCTGAAAATTTTTCCTTTGGAAAGAGGCCATCGACTTGAAGTGTGTAGAGATCATTAATTGCCAGACCTAATGATTTTTTATCGGTCAAACTTTCTGATGATACTGCCTCATTGATAAGAAATATTGCAAGAGGTTGGGCCCGAGCAAAGTTGATCCTACCATAACGATCTAGAATTGCGCGAAGCGCATTCCGGCCATGGAGTGTTTTGGCGATGTCGCGATTGTTCAGAATTTCATCTGCAATATCTAACATGGTCTTTGCAGCATCATCCCCAAACATCTGACCACTTACAGCGTCAATCAGTCGCGGATCGTGCGTTCTCGCCCACTCTTCTTTGATCCAGTCGTTATAATCTTCCTGAAGATTCTCATAGCGTTTAGCGAGTTGATGCAAAAGATTTGCCCATGGCGCAGAACTTTGCTCGCCCATTTCTGGATATTCAGCTTCGGCTGCGCGAGCGAGCCTTTCAAATTCCGCTCTTTGGTCTGATGGGGAAAGAGTCTTTTCAAGAAGTCGTGTCCAGAGTTCTTGGGGTGGTCCTTCATACGATCGTCTAACAAGTTTAAAATAGACGAGATTATCGTTTGCCGCATCAGATGGCGCAGGAATATATCCTGGTTCAAGATCAGCTCGAAGATAGCCAGCTACATGTTGGAGCCAGCCTAGTGCATGCTGATTTATAAGTGCGAGAAGCGTTTCACGCTTCCCTGATGTCGGTTGATCCGAAGTTTTATTCAAGATGACGCGTGCGACTTCATTCCATTGATCCTTCCATGCTGGATTAATTGAGGTCACAAGCGTGAGTGTTTTTGCCAATGCTTCGACATAAGCTTGTTCAGCTGGTCGATAGGGTGCATTTCCGACAGGAAGAGCTTTGAGAGCTTCAATACCTTTATGAGCAATGACGGTGAGAAAATAATTTATATTTCCAACGGTATTGGAAGGATTCTGCAGCAGATTTTTGGAGAGTCCCTTGAGCTCAAGTGTGCTCCCTGTCAATTTCCCCCAGATTGCATCACGGATGTGGAAAGGTGCGTGCTGCATTTTTTGAGCGAGCGCGCTTTCAAAAGAGATACGTGCATATAAAAGAGATCGCTCTCCTTCAATCGAATCTTTTTTTCGTAGTGGACCGACAGGTTGCTTCAGATAAGCATTTGCAACATAACGATGGAGCGTTGCATTGTTGACTTCAAGAAAACGAGAAAGAGTGGTGTAGGCGCCCATACGTGTGTATGCGTTAGGACTGTTGAGAGCGTTTGCCACACGATCGATCACTTCGAGAAGTCTTCGCATCTCAAGTGTCGCTCTTCCTTTTTGAGGTGCGAGGAGTGCTGCAGCTGTAACAGCTGACATCCATTCAAGAGGTTTAGCTTCAGTTGCAGCCATGACAACATCATAGAGGGCTTCGAGAGAGGCTAGAGTTGGAACAAGTGCGGGTTCCTGATCTGTAATCTCGCGTGCAACTTCATAATGATCCAGTTTGAAGAGTTCTTCCCATCGCTTCTTTTGTGTCGCTTTATCAAATCGAACGTTTTCAAAAATAGGGGTTGCAAACGTGGCTGTGGTTGCTCCGTTTGGCAATTGAGCAAGTTTATATAAATATCGGTAAACTCCTTCGGTAAGATAAAGATCACGATTATCTTTGAGAAAATCAAAGGGTCGCATTCCTCTGATATGAAATCCGCCATGAAGTTTGCTCAGCCAATTTGCATAGTTTTCATATTCTCCAACCGGAGCGCGCACAGAACTTCCATTTTCTGCATCGAGGCCAATGAAGGTTTGAAAATCAGATCGATCCGATTTCCCTTGAAAGCCGATTACTCCACTCGGTTTTCCATCGACCATGGGCAAATCGGTTTCGGAGAAATAGAGCGTATAAAAGATGCCACCTTCGCGAAGTGGTTTTGCCCAATAAACACCATGGTGCGGACCAAAGGAAATTCTCTGTTTTTCAGTTCCGACATCCAATTGAAGACGATATTCTTTTTCATCAACAGTGACAGTAACTTCAATTTGCTTTCCCGTTTGCTTTCCAAAAAGGGGAATATTTTTCGGGTGAATATGCTCTATCGGTGTTAACGGAGTTGGTTGAAATCCATCAGTCGGTTGCAAAGAGGACGGATCTTTTTTTGGGAGAGTTTTCGGTTCTGGTGAACCAACCGTGCCTGAACGAATGAAAGAAAGGATGTGATTGATAAAAGTCATGTGGTTTAAATAAAGCAAAGTCTATGCCAGAAAATGAATTCTTAACATTTGATTTTTTCAAGTGAATTTGAAAATGTTTCTATAAAGCTGGAGACAAAATACCCGGAGAAGAATGAAATATCGACCATTTGGAAAAACAGGAGTCAATGTCTCTGAGATTGGAGTAGGAACTTGGAGCATGGGGGGCATGTGGGGTGCTCGCGACGACACACAAGCGATCAAGGCGATGATTCGCGCGATCGAGCATGGTGTGACCTTTATCGATACCGCATGGATTTATGGCAATGGTCACAGTGAACAGTTGATCGCCAAAACATTTCAGGAAATGAAACGATCGGTTTTTGTCGCCACAAAAATTCCTCCCAACAATTTGGAATGGCCCGCGCGTGTGAGCGTTCCTCTGCACAAGGCATATACAGCTGATCATATTGTGAAATATACCGAGATCAGTTTGAATAACTTAAATGTCGACTCACTTGATCTTCAGCAACTGCATGTGTGGACTGATCGTTGGCAAGAAGGCTTTGAGGACTCTCTTTTGACGGCGATTGAAAAACTCAAACGACAAGGGAAAATACGTTTCTTTGGGGTTTCACTCAATGCGCATGATCCGAACAGTGGTTTGCGGCTCGTGAAGTCGGGTCTTATCGATAGCGTCCAAGTGATCTATAATATTTTTGATCAAACTCCTGAAGAAAAACTTTTTCCTGTATGTGAATTTTATAATGTTGCTGTCATTGCGCGTTGCCCGTTTGATGAAGGGGCCCTAGCGGGAGCGCTGACTCCTGACACGAATTTTGAACTTCGCGATTGGAGGCGTTCTTATTTCCGTGGAAAACGATTGGAAGAGACATGCGATCGCGTTGAAAAACTAGAATTTCTCATTCGACCAGATCGCACGCTTGCACAAACAGCGCTTCAATTTTGTCTTGCACATCCTGCGATCACAACGGTCATTCCCAGCATGCGGACGATGAAACATGTGGATGAAAATTGTGCTGCATCCCATGGAAAGTATCTCAGCGAAGAAGAACTCCGTCTTCTCAAACACCACGCTTGGCCACGAAATTTTTACATGCGTGCTCCAGGGACGCTTGTCAGAATCCTCAGAAAACTCGGTTTGTTTCGTCTCTGATTACGGCAACACCACAATCGTTTCAATCTGCCCAGTTATTCCACTTTCCGTACTTACAGAATCGG
This sequence comes from Deltaproteobacteria bacterium RIFCSPHIGHO2_02_FULL_44_16, assembly GCA_001798185.1. Lineage (NCBI taxonomy): Bacteria > Deltaproteobacteria > Deltaproteobacteria bacterium RIFCSPHIGHO2_02_FULL_44_16. The sequence goes on from MGRM01000027.1 coordinate 12,221, forward strand.
CAACATCAGATGCTGTTGGATTAAGCGTCCCCGTGACATACTGATTGTCTGATTCGCGAAGCGCGCTGAAAAAGAGTTTCGATTCGTCGCGCGGATCCTTAATGACTTCATACATCTCATAGCCATTTAAAAGTTCGGTGTTATTTGTCTTGGTATTTCCCATTTTGTGAAATTCAAAAGCTCCATCGGTTGCATTGAATGCACTGCAATAGATGATGTTGTCGATCGTCCAGCAATTATCGACCGAGAGGTTGTCATTTGACAGTCGCGTAATCGATCGTGCGTCAGGGTCATCGTCATCATAATTCACATGAGCAAGTGCGTTGTAACTCGATCTCCAATTGCTTCCCGGATCTTCGCACCATTCGTGATTGAGGTCCCAACCACCTGGAATCGTGATGGTACAGGCAGAAGTGGTGACACCATTGTAACAGCCACCGGAGGTTGACCATGTTCCGCCAGCGCTTGTGCACGCATTTTGTGTGATGTGTTCCTGCAGCTCTCCATCTTTGGTGCACGATCCGGTGCCGTTATCTACACAGATATCGCACGTCCAGGTTCCCGCTTTTTTATCGAGGATCGCGCCGACAAGATAGATTTCTTCAACATTGTCACTATCGGTATCTGCAAGGAGAATTTTTTTCGGTTTGTTATTTCCGCCGATCATGCTTTTTGTTTCTTCACAGCGCGTGCGCTGTGTTGCTTTTGAATTTGCATTGCCATCGATGTCTGATTCAATATAGCGCCACACATCGATGGAACAATCTGCAATTTCTGTCGATCGGCTGCTGCCACTGGCATCGGGATTGTATCGATAGAGACAGGCGTCATCCCATTCCGGAAGTGTGGCCTGAAGCGGATCCGGACCATAGAGGAGAACTTTTCCGGAATGCGTTCCGTTTTCAATCGCCTTAAACGTAAAATCCCACCATCCGCGAGAGATGACCTGTCGTTCACCGTCAGTGGTGACGATGTAGAGAGAACTTTCTCCATCACATTTTGATGATGTCGATGTGATACCGGTGTGCAAGACAGCGCCGTCAGGTGTGACGGTAAATTCGCGGAAACAGATGTTGGCGTTGATGACCTCAGTGACCTGGTCGCTTGCAGGGTCATAGCGAAGAAGAACATCTTTCCAGTTTCCGGGAACGTGCATGGGGAAATAAAAACGGTTATTCGAGTCCTTTTGTACGCTTTTTGGGCTTGAATCCCAGGTATTGAATTCGAGCTGATTTGTCACACATTTCAGCGCTGCATTCTCTTCGTCGAGACTCACGAGATACACCTGACAGGTGAAAGGAGAAGAGGGTGACCAGGGATCCTTATAGTTTGCAATGCTGACGCCGTTTGCCGTTTCGGTATAAATAAACGGATGTTCAAAGACGAGAAGTCCGTAATTTCCTGCCACCGCAATAATCGAGAGTTTTGGAAGATCCGCAAGTTGACCCTCTGTGGCTGAGAGGACCTCTTTGACACCACTGCTTGTCACGGCCCAGAGTGGAGATTTTGTGCTGATAACGCCGTCGCTTCCATTTTGTTTTCGCGTGCTTGCGGATTCAGAACTGACGGCAGAAGAATTTTCCTGGGTTGTAAAAAGCGCCTGGGCATCGGACACATTTGCCTTGAGCACAATGGCTTCTGTACCGCACCAGCCGCCACCTGCACAGTCGCCACTTTTGTTCTCTGCCCCACTTCCACTACCACCGCAGGCTGAAAGAAATAAAAAAAGAATACACATGGAAGAATGAATTTTTTTCATGGTCCCCTCCTTGTTTTGGAACAAACAAACAACTTTTGCACAGAATGTACCAACTCTCGCTTATTTTCTCCTTTTATTTTCAAAGAGTTATATGAAGTCCATCGAAGCAGTGGGTTTTTTTCTTCCCAAAGAAAGTCGGATGAGGTGGTGTGACATGGTGACATATGGTGTGAATGATATTGCTTCTGTTTTTAAATTTGTTTAGTGTACGCCACCTAAAATGAAAGGAGGTAGTATGCGGTTACTGAGTCTATTGATGTTGGTGCTGTTTGTTTCGTTGGGTGTTGGGTGCCAGAAGAAGGAAGAGATACAGCCAGAGCTACAGACCGAAATGTCGAGTCCGACAGACACAGACCAACAAGCTCCAGAAGCTGCACCAGATGCACCTTCTGGCGAACAACAGCCGACTCAAAATCAGTAAAAGTTTTACCCTCTTCGTGAGACGTATGGCGATATGAAACATACGTCTCACTGATGAGAGAGATGGTGGCTGTAGCTCAGTCGGTTAGAGCGCCTGGCTGTGGCCCAGGAGGTCGAGGGTTCGAACCCCTTCAGCCACCCCATAAAAAAACTCTTGGAGTTCCAAGAGCTTTTTTATTGCCTCGATAAAAACTTCAAGCACGACAAGAATCAGACAAAATGAAAAATGATTTGACACTATGAGTATAGTGTAAGTACACTATGTTATGGCTCAGTGGAAATTCGTGGAATGGTTGCTCATTTGGCTCCTGGAAACTTCTCATTTCGACTTCGATTGGGATCATGGTAATAAGACCAAGAATGTTTCTAAGCATGGTATTTTGCTTGCTGAAGCAGAAGAAATTTTCAAGTCAGGTTTAGCTCTTCCGTTGGGTATTCAAGTTCATCCTCTGATGGACGAACAACGTTTAGGAATTGTAGGGCCAACGTTTTCAGGTCGAATGCTTCAAGAGGTTTTTGTTTTAAGGGAGGGTCGTGTTCGAATCATTAGCGCCAGGCCGGCTCATCGCAAAGAAAGGAGACAGTATGAAGAAATCTTACGTAAAATCGCTCAAGGAATATAAAGGAATAGTACAGTTGGATGCCTCCAAAATTCTTGAGGCGATGAAAAGGTATAAAAATGAACGCAAAAGGCCCACGAGTGTTGCGTTGGACGATGCGACAATTTCAGAATTGAAAAAAGTGGCCGAAAAGCAAGGTATTCCGTATCAAGTATTGATTCGCGTGTTCATTTTGGATGGATTGGAACGACTCAAAAAAGCTGCTTAAATAAATGAACACCGAATGAAGAGCACGTTGAAAAATAGGAAATTTTTGTGGATAAAAAGAACTCTGAAAAATGGATTGCTAAGACAATTTTACCGCCGTTGATAACGGGGATTTTCATTTTGATTACGGCGCTTTTAACAAGTTCTTATTTAACCAAAGAGCAATATGAAGCTGATCTTATCATCGACTTATTGCCTAAACTGACCAGTAATAATGAAAAAGAAAATAAATATGCTCTTTACGCCCTTAAAGTTGGGATTGCTGAAGATCGATTCAAAGATTTTGTAGGTTTAGTCGCAACGGAATATGCTAACGAAATACGAATCCAGCTTGAATCAAAGAATTTGAAGGGGGCTAGAGAAATTATAAAAAAAGCGGCTTATGTAGACGGTATTGTTTATGATCGCACCGTAGAAATCTTAAAAGAGCAAGACGAATCTATGATGAGTAAGCTTTTATGTCATAAGAAAGTTCCTATCATTTTTGCTACAACCAGTGGACTATATACGGAATATACTCTCATTGAAGAAAACTGCCCAAGTGAATGAAGCACCATGGCGAGATGTATTTATCGTAATCACAATTTTTCAAAGGACCATCCTTCCTCAAGGGAACATATAATTCCGGAGTTCCTTGGTGGATTTTGGTGGGAACGGTTTGCCTGCTCAAGGTGCAACAGTGAGCTTGGGAGTGCAACAGATTCCGAATGGCAAAAGAATCATGAAGTCATACGGGCGTTGACGGAGTTGCGGATGCCCGTCGATCCCAACGTCTTCCGAAGAACACAAAAGCCTCCAACCGAAACAAATGAGAAACCAAGATACGAGCTTGTCGGATATGCGAAGACCAAAGCTCCTTTTTTTGTGGATCGGCCAAGAGGCGTGGTCAATATTGATAGCAACTTTGTAGAGGATCGTGAAAAAGGTTCTACGGCTATCTCCGGTATCATTCAATCGGACTATGGAGTGTCCAAAGCTGAGGCATCTCAAATTGCAAAGGAAGCGATTGAGCAACTTGTACGTCTAGCGCCCGGCAAAACCGCTCGGATAGAAAAAACTTTCCCCACAGGCAAACTCATCATCTCATCGTCTCCGATAGAAGTTGAAGGCACGGTTAACATGCTAGACCACTTCAAACCCACGATTCCGGTCAGGTCCGTGGTCAAAATCGCCTACGGATTTGCCGCCGTCCTTTTGAAGGATGATATTCTTTGCGAGGAATATGAGAAGTTCAGAAAATTTCTCATGATCCCGGATAGCGGTGAAAAAATACGAGCACTGGCTTTGGATACGGTATGGGAAAATCTCCAACCAATTCATGTCTTAGGGGTGAGGGCGAGACATGGGAAATTGTACGTTGTCGTAATACTCTTTCATTGCATGGGATTTGTTATCGAGCTTGGCCCCGCAAAATATTTGACTGACGCTCAATGCCTTTTCGACATCAAGAAAAAAACGGCTGAACTCTGTCATTTTGCTTCTGAATCAGAAGTGGCAATCAATGAAATCCTTGAGAAAGAATTTAAGGGAGAAATAAGTTAGACCTCCAGGGGAGCCTCTTAGATGACCGAAAACCATCTATGTACTCGAAAAAGCTCCTGCAGACACTTTTTATTCAATACAGTTTGTTTGTACCTCGGGATCGCTAGATTTGTGCGTAATAGTAGTCTGTCCCTTGTCCCTTAATTCATTAAAGTTAATATAGGATTGAGCTAAGATTTGATAATGCTTACAGGACTCCATATCATCAAACTGAGCGGGCACATCACATTTCCATTCTTCAATAACTTTAGAACAGTGTTGGTATTTAACTTTAGCCGGGCTGCATCCCATAGAAAAAAGTACAAAAATGAATATTAATAGGGCCCGATTTGGGTTCATTTCGGTGTGACTACGGCTAGAATAGTGAAAGGTCAAGTTCAAGATTGGCAATATGCGTATCAAAGGGATAGGAGCATTGGGCTTTGTAGGTAAAACCAGTTGCCGAGTTAGGCGGCCAAGGCGAACTCCTTGCAGGCGGTTCTAAAATCGTCTATGTATCCACGCCAAATTTACATCAGCAAAATTCTCGCATCAAAATCCTGTGGAAAATTGGAGAAGATCGACATCAAAACGTTAGAGCAGGCGTATCAACAATAAATCATCCGCCGATGAACGGATCATGATGAATTGAAATCACCGATTTTTGAGGATGCATGCACCAGTTGAATTGATTCAACAGATTCATGCCAATGAGTCCATCAATATTGTATCGATCTGGAAGATCAAGCGCGGCAACTTCAAAATCTTCAAATATCTTTCCAAAGACTTCAAACTTACCGACCTTCAAACAGTAGCCAAACTCTTTTCCAATCACTGATTCGGTTTTGAATGGTTTGGTCATGTCACGAGCTGAGTATCCAATGGAGTCGATGCGAGAAGTACGGATTACAGTCATATAAGCACCCGTATCAATGATAAATTTTCCAGAAAAGGTAAATGTTGGGCTACTCACTGTAGCCATTGTAAACGGAACCCCCTTTAAGAGGTTGTATTTATAATTTGCCATAAGAGAGGACCAACGGGATTCTCAGGAAGGATATCTCCTGTAAACCGTATTTCGACAGAAGGAATAACTGACCAAAGTTTTTTTAATTCTACTGTAAAAAACGCTTCATCAGCATTATGTGCAACCACTTTTCCGCTTATGTTTCCATACGGCAAATCAGTTTCACCTTCTTGATCAACAATAGCGACCCACTCGTCAGGATACTGTTGCTTCATCTCTTCCCACGTCATTTTTTGTCTCACAGGGTTTCTCCTTCTTGGCTAGGAGCAATGTACTCCTCACGTCGTTCACTCTTCAAGGGAAAAGTGTCATTACTTTTCTCTTATAATCCCCTTGCATCTCACGATTGATCTTCGTAAATTTTTTTAGCATGTCACTTTTTTCATTTTCATCTGATGATATTTATTCCATTTTTGTGGCGGTTCTTTTTAGTATTGTCGGCTTTGCAGCCTGGCGCTATGGCCGTCGTTCTCAGAGTGGACGACATATGATTTTGGGAGTGGTGCTCATGGGCTATGGTTATTTTGTCCACAATGTTTGGTGGTCACTTGGGATAGGAACGCTGCTCGTCATCTTTCTTTTTTGGCCGTAAGTTTGGTTTGTAAAAAATCTACTTTTTCAATCTCATACGTGTATTCACCACTCCACGATCCTTTAAAAAATTCAGTTTTTGGTATGAGGGCAACGCCTTTTGCGCCAAGGGTTTCGGCAAGTGCGACGGATGCTGTATTTCGTGTGTCCATTTTGATGATTATTTTCATCGCATTCCATATTGTAAAAAGATGTTCAATAATACAGCGACAGGCTTCGGTTGCATAACCTTGTCTCCAGAAGGGACGGAAAATCGTATACGCAAGTAAAGCGTGTGGTGTTTCTCGAGGTAAGGTGACTTCGATTTGGCCGATCAATTGCTTTGACTGCGAATCGCGTACAATCCAATTGAGCCAATATTCAGATTTATCTGGAGAGAATCCTCCTTCGAGAAAGCGAACACGTTCTCGAAAATTTTCCTGTGAAGTTGGAGGATCTTTTGCAATCCAGGTGTAAAGTTTTGGATCTTGAGAAAGTTCATAGAGTTGCTTTGCATGTTGATGGGAGAGAGGTTCGAGTTGTAAGCGAGAAGTAGTGAGTGTGTGAAGATGAGTCACGCTTTTTTGATAGCACTTTGCCAACGCTTAAGACGCCACGATACTTCCTCATCTGACATTTTTGGAGAAAAAGTTTTTTCTTCCTTCCAATGTGAAGCAATATCCTGTTCGTTTTCCCAAACTCCGACGGCAAGGCCTGCAAGAAAAGCAGCGCCAAGCGCTGTTGTTTCAATAACGTGTGGACGAATAAGTGTTGTTTCCAAGATATCTGCTTGAAACTGCATTAAAAGATCGTTGGCAGAAGCGCCACCGTCTACTTTGAGTGTGGTAAGTTTTTTCCCGATATCTTTTTGCATGGCTTCTAAAATATCGTATTGAAGAAATGCAATCCCCTCAAGACAAGCCCGAGCAATGTGAGCAGCGGTTGTCCCACGAGTGAGACCGGATATATTTGCCCGTGCCTCTGGTTTCCAATGTGGGCTCCCAAGACCAACAAATGCGGGAACAAAGCTAACCCCCGCACTATCAGGAACTGATGCTGCAAGGGATTCAATCTCAGAAGCAGTTGTGATCATTCCTAAACCATCACGAAGCCACTGGACTGCAGCTCCTGCAATAAAAGCACTTCCTTCAAGGGCATAAATCACCTTCCCATCACGTTTCCATGCAACTGTTGTTAAAAGTCCGCTCTCTGAGTGGACAATTTTTTCTCCTGTATTCATGAGAAGAAATGAACCGGTGCCATATGTGCATTTTGCATTTCCGGTTTCGAAACATGCTTGTCCAAAAAGAGAAGCTTGTTGATCTCCTGCAATGCCAGCGATCGGAATACCGTCAGGAAGTCCATCAACATTCTTCGTGACTCCATATATTTCCGATGAGGATTTGATAGAGGGGAGAATTTCTTTTGGGATTTGAAAAAGTTCCAAAAGTTGAGGATCAAACTGGCATGTTTCGAGATTCATGAGAAGAGTACGAGAGGCATTGGTGACATCGGTCACATGTGTTTTTCCATGTGTCAGTTTCCATACAAGATAGGTATCGATTGTTCCAAAAACAATATCTCCCTTTTCTGCACGTTTCGGAAGAGAAGGAATATGGTCGAGAAGCCAAGCGATTTTTGTCGCTGAAAAATAAGGATCGAGAATCAGACCGGTTTTTTCTCGGATCAGCGGTTCACATTTTTTTTGTTTTAAACTTTCACAAAGGTTGGCAGTTCGTCGATCCTGCCAGACAATGGCATTATGAACAGGTTTTCCGGTTGATCGTTCCCATAAGAGCGTTGTTTCACGTTGATTCGTGATGCCGATTGCAGCTATCTGTGCTGTTTCGATGTTTGCATGAGCGAGCGCTTGTTTGATCGCGAAACAGACTGATCTCCATATCTCTTCGGGATCGTGTTCAACCCAACCTGATTGTGGATAGTGTTGAGGAAATTCGCGATTTACTTTGGCATGAATATGCATCGCATGGTCAATCAGAAGCACCGTTGTTCCTGTGGTCCCTTGATCAATACTGAGAATATATTTTTTCATTCAGACTCCTGATCAAAATCATTTTTGCTACTGACTGTACTCATTTGTTTTTTTGCTCATTGGGACGAAGCTCTATCTCAAGAAAGGATAGTACCATGACAAAAAAAGGTTTCATTCTTATTCTTTATGTCGCGCTGTTTGTTCTGTTTTTACAGAAACCTCTCCATGCAGCCACGCAGGTGTATTTGGATCCGGAAAGTAAGCTGTGGATTACCGGTACCTCAACACTTCACTCTTATACCTGTGTTGCGCATGAAATACAGGCAGAGGTGGTCTTTCAGCCCGAGGTATTCCGTTTCAAATCGACTCCGGAAGTTGTCAATGAAGTAATCCGGAAGAAACATTGGAAACGTTTTCAGCTTGTTATTCCTGTCATGTCGCTTCGTTCAGGGAAAAAGGGATTGGATAAAAACATGTATAAAACCATGAAAGCGGAAACGCATGCTTTGATTACCTTTTCTCTCAAAAGTTTGCGACAGACGCAACCTGTGTCGAAGATCATTGCTCTTGGCACGCTTACGATTGCCGGTGTTGCACAACACGTAGAGCTTCCCGCAGAGCTTGAGATTCATAACGACGGATTTTGGATCAAAGGACAGAAAGAACTTTTGATGACGAGTTTTGGAATGCAGCCTCCCAAAGCAATGATGGGAGCAATCAAAACAGATGATGCGGTAACAGTCTTTTACGAACTTTTTTTCCGTTCCAACTAGTGGAGGAGCAATGATGAAATCACAATGGTGCAAATGTGCGGCAGGAATGATGATGGTATTTCTCGTGAGTGTCAATGCGTTTGGTATCGAAGTGATCAGAAAAGAAGATAAAGAGCTGGACATTAATATTCATGGACAGGTGCTTGGTTTTGGCGAGAGAGTGAAGGATCCATCCAGGAATGATTTACGTCTCTATCTCTTTCTCAAACAAGCACGACTTAATTTTAAAGGACGATTTGATGATTTTAAATATCATATGCAGCTTGTCTTTGGGGGTGAGGAAGAGGTCAAAGATAAGAATGCATCTCTGGGGCTTCTGGATTTAAGCGTTGATTTCCCTATTACAAGCATGATTCGGCTCAAAATTGGCCAATTTAATGTTCCCTATAGCAGAGAAAGAGTTACGGATGACGCTTTCTTTCTTTTCACGGATCGATCAATCCAGAATTTGGGCTTTCGTGTAGGTCGTGATGTGGGTGTTGCGGTGCATGGATATTTTCCGTATGATATCGCCGCAACGATTGGTGTATTTACGGGTGGTGGTCGCGATATTCCTCTGCGATTTATTCCGCAAAAATTGGGAACTCCTCTTTTCGTCACGCGTTTTGGAATCAATAAAGGACTGGATGAAGATATCTTTACGCTGAAGCAAAATAATTTTCGTAAAGATTCTTCCGGATGGGCTCTTTTCATGAACGGACTTTTTATGCGTGATTCGAATGTCGGTCATTCGACGGTGATGAATGTAAAAGCGACTGAAAAATCACTTTTGACAAATAGTAACTGGAACCCCTTTATTAATTTATCGCCGCTTGACAGAGGTGATCTCTGGCAAGGTGGCGCCGATTTTGCAGTTCGTACATCTGTCTCTTCCTGCATCGTGTCAGCTGAAGCTGAAGCAAACTATGCAAAATATGCGAATGGCTACGGTGGTTTGAGCCTCATGGGTGGGCGTATGCAGACATCGCTCTATAAGGCCCCGTTTGAAGTTGCGGTGCGGTATGCCGCGTTACGTCCGGATTCCCGTTTCAGATATTTTGACTCCAAAAACAAAACCACCTTTGATATTACACCAACAGGTGGGCTCATTCATGAAGTGGGTCCATCGCTTAATTTTTATTTCAAAGAGCATCATGCAAAAATCATTTTTGAACCATCAGTGCTCATCAATGTTCCTGTCGCCACGGAACCGGGTATTGGTTCTTACGTATTAACTGATCAGGTTGATCAAACGAGCGTGCTTGCATTGTCAGGAGCATCAGTTGCAAGAAAAGTTGTTCCACAAGCAAAGCTTTTGTTCCAAATGAATTTTTAAAAGGGGAACAATGATTTGGAAAATCATCATTCTTATTCTTTTTGGATCTCTCTGCACGATTCATTCTTTCGCCGAAGAAATAAAGATCTCTCTTTCGCGAGACCAGAAAGGTGTTTACATGCTTCAAGGTTTTTTGGACGTCAATGTTCCGGTGTCGATTGCGTGGGAAGTGCTCACAGATTATGACAACATTGATACGTTTGTTTCTTCACTTGAGACAAGCAGTGTGAAAACACGCGAGAAAGATGTTTTGCTCATTGAGCAGAAGGGAAAGGCAAAAGCTTTCCTTTTTCAGCAGAAAATTCGACTTTTGCTTCGTGTTTCTGAAACAGCTCTGCGTCATATTGCCTTTGATGATGTTTCATATCAGGATTTTAAAAGTTATTCCGGTTCTTGGTGTATTGAATCAACAGCTTCTGGGGTTCGCCTTCGCTATGTCTTGCTGGCGAACCCCCATTTGCCAGCAATGCAGTTTATTGTCCAGCGCGGTTTAAAAAATATGGCAAAGAATCTTTTGTATGAGGTGAAAGTGGAAATGGAAAAACGCTGTTTGCTGAAATGTGAAAATATTTAAACCAGTCCAATACTTTTAAAGAAGGCTTTATTATTTGATGTACGACCCAGGAAATTTTCAACTAAAACGAGTTCATCTTCACTCGCTCCCGGTTCTAAGATTTTTTTTCGTAATTCCATGCCGACATGAGCGTTCAGAACCCCTTCAGATTGAAAACGAGTAAAAAGATCTTCCGAAAAAACACGACTCCAAAGATAACTATAGTACGCCGCTGCATAGCCGATCAGATGTCCAAAGCTTGCTTGAAAGTGTGTCCCCTCAGGCATGGGAATACCGCGAATCTCTTTCCAGAGTTGCTTCAAGAGAGCAGTGGTGTCGACTTTTTTTTCCGTATGATAAAGATGATTGAGTTTGGACAACATCACTTGTCGTGAATAATTCAGAGCGGGAAAGGTATCTTTGGCTGCAATCATGCGACGTATCATCTCATCGGAAAGAGGTTTTCCTGTTTCATAATGTTTGCTGACAAGTTTAAGTGATTCAGGCTCATAAAACCAATTTTCCATAATTTGAGATGGAACTTCGACAAAATCCCATGCCACACGATAACCAGAGAGTTGTCGATATTCTTGGCGTGAACAGAGAAGATGCAGAATATGTCCGAATTCGTGAAAGTAGGTTTTTACTTCGCCTGGAGTCAGAAGAGAAGGGGAAGAAGCTGTCGGACGAGAGAAGTTTGCAAACATCACACATGCTGGAAGTTGATATGTCCCATCAGCAAGACGACGACCCTCATACAACGGGAAAATAGCTGCATGACTGTATTTCCCAGGACGTGGAAAAAGATCGAGATAAAAGTGACCTAATATTTCGCGTGTTGCAGTATCTTTGACTTCAAAAAGTTCAACCTCTTTATGCCAGGCCTTGCGGCCCTTCATTTTTTTCTCTTCTTTCACTTCCTTCATCTCGATACCGAAAAGTTTTTTGAAAAGCTCAAAGGCTGCTGTTGTGACATGCTCAAGTGGGAAATAGGATTTCAGTTTTTGTTCATCCAGATCAAAATGGAAGTTTTTATATCGTGTTGCATAATAACCAATATCCCAGTCTTCTACCTCTCGTGCGTTTGGAAAATCTTTTTGTTTCATGTCGAGAATTTTTTGAATCTCTCCGATGATGCGTGGTTGAAATTTTTTCTGAAGATCATCCAGGAAAGAGACAACTGTGGCGGCATTTTTTGCCATTCGATCTTCCAGAATATAATCGGCATAGTGATCATGATTCAACTTTTCAGCAAGCTGACGTCGTTTGTGTAAAATGTCATCAAGAAGGGGGAGATTTTTCTCTCGTGCTCGATTGAGAAATGTCGACTGCACTTTTTTTCGGATTTTTGCTGCAACAGCGTGTGCCATGACCGGAGTGACGTGAGGATAGGCCATGGTGAGACGATATTTTCCATTCTTTTGCTCGAGTGAAGAGATAAAATTGTCTTCAAGACCTTTCAGTTCTTCATTCGTGAGCCAGAGTTCATCTGAGCATTCGCGAATATTTTTCGAAAATTCAAGCTCTTCCTGAATCAATTGTTTTTTCAACATCAATACTTCATTTTGTTTCTTTTCAGAAAGTCCAAATCCATTGTGTTTAAATTTGAGAAGTTTTTTCGAAAGGACTTTTTCTTCTGCTGATGAAAGAGTCTTATCTTTACATGAAGAAAGAGCGGTATAGAGCGATTGCTGACTGTAGATATCGACATCAAGATAGCGTTGAAGTTCATTTACTGCATGCTCGGCTGATTCCCGAAGAGTGCTATGAGGAGAGGCTTGCTGCAGAATCACCAAGATGTTGAGCTGATCTTCTACGTCTGCTTCTATTTGATCAAATGCTGCGACGGTATTCTGAAACGATCTTTGGCTTTGTTTGAGAGACCCAATGTGATCAAAACGTTTCTGCGCATCAGAAATAATTTTTGCAGAATTTTTCTTTATCTCTTCTGCTGAAATATCAAACGAGGGAAGTTTCATTTTTTCAGACCAATGCTTCTGAAGAAAGCTTTCTGATTTGGTTTTCGGCCGAGGAAATCCTTAAGCATGTCATTTTCGTCTTTTGTTCCACCTGGTTCAAGAATAAATGTTCGATATTCTTTTCCAACCTTCCCACTTAAAATTCCTTCTTTTTGAAATCGGCGAAACATATCTGCCGCAAAAACTTCACTCCAGAGATATCCATAATAGGAGGCATCATAGTGCATTAAGTGATCAAAGCTTGCTTGAAAATGTGTTCCTTCTGGAGCATCGATAAGAAAGATTTCCTTCCAGAGTTTTTTCAACACGGCGTCGGTGTCGACATTTGCACCGTTTGCATAGTATTCATGAGCAAGAAAGGCATAGAGAATCTGTCGAGAATAGCGTGCGCCAGCGTAAAGATTTTTTGCTTCGATCATTTTTTTGACCATCTCTTTCGGTAGCGTTTCCCCTGTTTGATAATGATGGGAAATTTTTTCCAGAACAAGTGGCTCCCAAACCCAGTTTTCGAGCATATTAGACGGAGCTTCGACAAAATCTCGTGCCACATTCGTTCCTGAAAATTCAATATAGGGGGAGTGGCCGAGCAGGCCATGCATGACATGACCAAACTCATGAAAGAAAGTCTCAACTTCATCATGAGTAAGCAACGAAGGACGTGACTGAGATGGTTTGGTGAAATTGGCAACCATGGTTGCTACCGGGATTTGTAAACTTTTATCGGGAAGTATATGTGCTGGGACAATATCCCACATTGCTGCATGACCATATTTCCCCTCCCGTGGGAAGAGATCGATATAAAAATATCCAATAAGATCGTTGCTTGTATGGTCTCGTACTTCAAAGACTTGCACATCCGGATGCCAAACATCTTTGACAGAAATTTCTTGAAAGTTCAGTCCGAGAATTTGTTGATAGACTTCAAAGATTCCCTTGAGAACGTGTTCAAGAGGAAAGTATTCTTTTATTTTTTGATTATCAACGTCGTAACGTAATTTTCGAGCAAATTCATCATAGTAATATCTATCAGCGTCAGTGATTCTCACAGCTTTCGGGTCTTCATATTTACGTTTGAGTTCAAGCATATCATTGAAATCTTTCTTCAACGGTTTTTTTAGTTTTTGTCGGAGAGCAGTGAGAAATTTTTCAACCTGTTTTGGATTTTTCGCCATTCTCAGTTCAAGGATATAGCCTGCATGTGTTTTATAGCCGAGAAGATGTGCAATCTCGGCTCTCATGCGAATGATCTCTTCTAAAAGAGCCACATTTTTATCTGCTGCTCGGTTATACATCATTTTTTGTAATCGGTCGCGAGCATCCCCGCTTTTTGCATTGCGCACAAATGGGAAATAGTCAGGATAGGCATTTGTAATTTTGTATTTTCCATCAGGTATTTTTTCAAGACGACTAATATAGTCATCTGGTAAACCTTCCAATTCTTCTCTGGTGACCGTAATAAAACTTTTATCCTCTTGAATGTTTTTACTGAAATCTGATGTCAGTTGAACCAAATTTTTTTTCAAGGTGATAATTTTTTCGCGAATATCCTTTGGTTGTAAAAGCCCATTACGCTTAAAATCTCGAAGTGTTTCCTCCAGAAGTTTTTCATCAAGAGGCGAGAGTTTTTCTTTCTTTTGCGCATATATTTGAATGGCATTGAAAAGATCCTCACGTGTAAAAACTTCAATGCCGAACTGATCAAGCTTTACTTCACATGTTTGAGCAGTATCTCGAATTTTTTCATCAGGCGAAACGTTTGAGAGAAAAGCAAGTGGAGCAAGTGTCGTGATGAAATCTGCTTGGATGCGACTCAGTTCTGCTACTGTATTCTGAAAAGTTCTGGTGTCATCTGTCAGCAACGTCAAAAGTTTTAGACTTTTTTCTGCTTCCACGATCGCTGCATCGCATTTTTGCGAAATTTCTTTTGCTTCATACGTGAAAGAAGGGAGCGTTGTTGTCAGTTTTTGTATCTCTGTATGTGCCGATAAGCCGGGAAGGGTGATGGTCAAAAGAGCGATAAGAATAACAAGCAGACGATGACGAACGTGCATAAACTTTCTCCTCAAAGGTTGTGAAAAGTTAAATGAAAGATCCGCTTTCATAGCAATATCAATACAGTCTGACAAGGGACTAACACCCAGGGCCTGAATAAGAGAAGTCACTGCCGATGACGTAATTGCAGCCCCCTTGGCTTCCGGAGCCGATTCCTGTGTTGAAACTTCGATGAAGAGTTCCACCTTGTGACCAGGAACCACCTTGTCCATGCGCATTTGCTGCTTGGATGACATTCACGACAAAGGGAACTCCGAAGGCATTCAGACCTGCAAGATTCCCTTGTTGATCAAGAGTATATTTCCCCGGCATGGGATATCCCCCTCCAGCTCGCGCAGTCCACCACAAAGCTTCGTTTTGTGAAACTTCACGATTATTGATAAAAACTTTTGAACTTCCTTTGGAGGCAGAAGGAGAAAGTTCACCAACACAATGTTTCGGGAAAAGAAATCCCATTGCAGGTCCTTCCCACTGTCCCCAAAGACCTGATGTTTTATCGCACCAATATTTTCCTGACTTTGGTTGAACACCATAAACTTTTTTGATCTCTGCAAGTTGAACTTGAGTCAACTCTTGATTGTTCATGATCACTTTTGCAGGTGCATTTTTTTGCTCTGCAAATGCAGATTGAGAAATGCAAAAAAGAAGAACAATAAAAATAAATTTTTTCATAAAAATCCTCGGTATCAACGGCTGCTTCGGACAAACTTTCTCGGGCCGCTCCATTGTGGGTCGACCCACAATGTTCGCTTAGCTCTCGACAATTTTATTGTCAAATCCCGGGTGTTAAAATTGTCTCGAGATACCCTGCGAAAGTTTATCCTCGCGCGCCGTTGTGCACATGTCTTAGGTCGTTTGCAAAATCCTCGTATGTCATTGCGAGGAACACAGTGACGAAGCAATCTCCTGTAACGGTGTTTTCAGGAGATCGCCACGCCCTTCGGGCTCGCGATGACGCCCTTTGCAATCAGACTCTGAGAACTTGACGCAGAGAAAGGTTCTCATTAGAAACAGATGATGTTTGCAAAGCTTTTTCCGATTTTCATCGCCATTCTCGGCGGTATTCTGGTTGCGATTCTCATTCGACTCAACGCTGCGCTTGGAGAACGAGTCGGTATTTTGGAATCTTCCTTTGTCGTGCATCTGATAGGAACTATTTTTGCGCTCCCTTTTTTATTTGGAAAATTTTCATCCTTTTCGTTCTCACGTCTGAAACAGTTTCCTCCGCATCTTTTTTTCGGTGGAATGTACGGCATATTGATTGTTTTGAGCAGCAATTATCTCGTCAGTCATATCGGAATGGCGCTCACCGTTGGGATTTTTTTAGCATCCAATTTAATTTTCGGAACGCTTGCGGATCATTTCGGTGTTTTTGGTCTCCCCGTTTTTCCCTGTGATCGAAGACGGGTTTTTGGACTTGCGCTCAGCGCTCTCGGGGTTGGTTTTCTTTTGGGGTAATCATGTTTTCTTTTTTTATTCTCCTTGCAGTGGTGAATGGTGGCCTTCTGACGCTTCAATGGCTTACCAATGCCGCTCTTGGAAATCATGTGGGGAGTCTTGGAAGTTCTTTTGTGAATCATTTTGTCGGAGCTATGGTTGGTTTCCTGATTGTTTTATTGGGATTTCGTACTGGAACTTTCGATTTTCAAAACATTCCTTGGTATTATTTTGCAGGTGGTTGTTTGGGGGTGTTTGTCGTGTATAGTATAAATGTTGCTATCACACATATTGGAGCTATGCTCACCACACTTCTTTTTGTAACGTTTCAACTTCTGACATCAGCAGTGATTGATCATTACGGTTTTTTTGAAGCGAAACAGATTCCGCTCGACTCTAAAAGAATCATTGGACTCTTCTTTCTTTTTTTAGGTGCCTGTATTGTGCTGGTAAAACCTCGGAAGGAATTAATGAAAGTTAATCTTTCCGAAATTGTTGAGCGATCTTAGGGTGCGTGGACAATGAAGCTATCAAAAAAGAACGAAGATGGATAACAAAAAAGAAGAGCGAAGCCAAGGACATCCGAAGTTAATGTCACCGAAGTTATTGTACTAATTCAAAAGAATGTTAGAGGAAGCTGATGCGGCATCGGTTATTTTCTTTCATTTCTTTTCTGGTCATACGCCATCCCTGGAAAATCACGGGAGCTTCGCTCTTTCTTACCATTCTTTCGATTTTTTTTGCTCTCTCCCATCTTGCCCTTGATGCTGATTACGACAATCTTGTTTCTGAAAAACTTGACTATCATCAGCGGTACAAATCTTTTTTAAGGGAATTTGGAGACCAGGAATATCTCTATGTTGTCGTGGAAGCAGAAGGAGATCCGCAGCGTGCGCGCGATTTTTTGGATCAGCTTGGAGCAAGACTCACAACCATTCCGGATATTCAGGAAATCGCCTGGAAAATAACAGATCCTGCTCTTGAAAAAGGTTTTCTTCTCTATCTTTCAGAAGACGAAATAAAAGAGGTCGGCGATTTTCTTTCGGAAACTCCATTTTCTCTCCGTCATATGGCAGCATGGAAAGGGCTCGATTCTTTTTTTGCGGCAATTGCAGGCACTCTTCCGTCAATGACGACGCAGTCTGAAACTTTCCTCGCGCGCGGATTTACACTTCTTTCAGAGATGATGGACATGATGCAAGAAACGCTCGGGAAGAATGAAATCAAAACCGGAATCTTTGATACATTTTTGCTGCGGCAGGCTGAAAATTTTGATCCCAAAGGTTATCTTCGGAATGGTGATCTCTTTTTTCTTCTGATGATGCCTCAAAAAGATTTTTCGACGATGTCGGTGATCGAAAAACCGTTGGAGGAAATTCGTAAAACAATTGACCTTACGCGAAATGAATTTCCCGGCATCAAGGCGGGATTAACCGGAAGACCGGTGCTTGCAGCTGATGAGCTGATGGCCACAAATCGGGATATGAATCTTGCAACCGGACTTGCGATTCTTGGTGTTGGTATTCTGTTTATTCTTTTTTTTCGAAGTTTCACTCGTCCACTCCTCGCAACGCTTTCATTGTCTATGGGGATTGCCTGGACCTTTGGGGCTGTCGCCCTTTTCTGGGGTGAGTTGACGATTCTTTCTCTTGTCTTTGCGCTCATTCTTGTTGGAGCAGCCAATGAATATGCTCTTCAATATGTTGGACGCTATGAAGAAGAATTTGCAAAAAGTCGTAATGCGAGTCTCGCAACACAACAAAGTCTCATGACAACCGGAAGAGCCAATATCACAACAGCACTTACGACTGCTCTTGTTTTTGCAACCCTCATGTTCACTGATTTTACAGGTCTCGCACAGCTTGGAATGATTGCCGCCATTGGCATTCTTCTCTGTCTTCTTTCGATGACGGTTGTACTGCCTGCCATGCTTTTTCTTGCAGATGAACGAAAATCAGGAACGAACTTTATTTCTTTTCAACCTCTTCAATTTCGTTTTCTCCCAAAACTTTATACTTCACCACGTCTTCTTCTTTTCACTCTTTTTCTTCTGACACTTTTCCTGATTCCTTTTGCTTTTCGTGTCCGTTTCGATACGAACCTTTTGCAACTTCAAGCAACAGGGCTTGAATCTGTTATGTTTGAAAACCTCATTCTTCAAAAATCGAGCGAGACGACCTATTTTGCCAATATGATCGTGAAGGATACAAAAGAAGCAGAAGAGAAAGCAGATCTCTTGCGACAACTCCCGAGTGTTCGTCGGGTTGATACGCTTGCTACCGTTATTCCTGAGCGTCAGGAAGAGAAACGAAAACTTCTTTCTTCGTACCTTCCAAAATTCCAACACATTTCGTTTGCTCAGGTCGAGAGCGATATCGATCGAGAGAAGCTTATCGTCTCTCTCACGCAATTTTCAGGATCGCTTGAAATACTTCTCAAGAAAGCATTTGCTTCTGGACGTACGGATGCTGTGAATGAACTCGAAACGTTTTTGGAAAAAGTAACGTTACTCCAGAAAAAAATTGAGAGCGCTGATACAGCAGCACTCGAAAGACTTGGTGCTTTTCAGATGCTTTTTCTGAACGAACTCAAAAAATATGCAGACATTCTTGTTCAGGGATTTTCTCCAGCCATGATGACAACTAAAAATTTACCCCCTTTTTTAAAGAGACGTTTTCTGAGCGAACACGGGAAAGAAGCAATCGTCATTTATCCCAAAGAAAATATTTGGGACCCGCAAGCCCTTGAACATTTTGTCGATGATATTCGCTCTGTTGATCCACATGTTGTTGGAACCCCGATTGAAGTACATGAATCGGGAAAGTTAATGGTGAAGACACTTCTCGCAACAGCGTTTCTCTCGGTCTTTGTGATTTTTCTTTGTGTCTGGTGGGATTTTCGCTCAGTGCGACTCACACTTCTTTCTCTTTTTCCTCTTCTTCTCGGAACGACATGGCTTTTTGGATGTATGGGACTTTTCAATATTTCTCTCAACATGGCAAATTTTTTTGCGATCCCTATTCTTATTGGTGTTGGTGTAGACAATGGAGTCCATCTGCTTCACGGTTTGCATCATGATCGAAATTTGCATGCGATTGGTGAATCAACGGGAAAAGGACTTGTGCTCACTGCATTTTCAAATGCGATCGGTTTTGGCATGATGATGATCGCAAGTCACAAGGGTCTTGCAAGTTTAGGTCAAATGATGACGATCGGTGCTGCTGCCTGTTTGATTGCAACTGTTGTTGCACTCCCACCGCTTGCAGCGAGAATTATGAAATGGGAGAAAAAAGATGTTTGAAGCTTTAGGACGGTCATTGCTCAAATCATTCAGCGCACCTCTGATGATGAGTACCATGTTTTGTGAGGCGCTGAAAACTGCTTGGACAGAGCGTGGCAAGAGCGACAAGCTTGTTTGGAACGTTATCTTTCAACAGATTCTTTTCACTGGGGTTGAAGCGATGAAGGTTGTGACGATCATTGCGCTCCTTCTTGGTTTTGTAACGATTATTCAAACCGTAACACAACTTCCGAAAGTGGGAGGCGAAGCGCTTATCGGCAAGATGCTTGTGCTTGTAGTTGTACGAGAACTTGGTCCGATGCTCACCGCTTTTATTATTATCGGCAGATCAGGAACCGCGATTGCGATTGAAATTGGCAATATGATCGTTAATCATGAGATCGAAGCCATCGAGATGATGGGCATTAATCCGCTTCGTTTTATCGTGCTTCCGCGCCTCATTGGAGTGACTATTGCTGTTGCTTGTCTTTCCCTCTACTTTACAATTGTTGCTCTTTTTGGAGGATTTCTTTTTTCAAAATTTTTTACTTTTTATCCTTTTCCTGTTTTTCTCGATCATTTAGGAAGTGCGTTTGGGGTGTGGGATCTCACGGTCAATATCATGAAATGTACGTTGTTTGGCGTGATTGTTGCTGCCATCTGCTGCTATCGGGGATTCACGGTAAAATTTTCTTCAACAGAAGTTCCGCAGGTGACAACAAAAGCTGTTGTGGGTTCAATATATGTTTGTTTTTTAATCAATGCCGTTATCACAGCATTTTTCTATATATAATGATATGGGCTATTCACTTGAGCTGAACAATATCACGTTTTCTTATAGTATGGTGCCGTTTCTCACCGGGGTCTCTTTGTGTGTACAACCGGGAGAAGTTATAGGTATCACGGCAAAAGCTGGAGATGGGAAAACAACACTGCTCAAGATCTGTGCTGGGCTCATTGAGCCGCAACAAGGAGTCCTGCTTATTGATCGCAAACATTTTTGGCAGCTTTCCATGAAAGAACAATATCGGCTCCGTGGTGAGTTGGGTTTTTTGTTTCAAGAGGGTGGACTCATTGCAAACATGACGATCTTTAAAAATTTGGCTCTTCCGCTTCAGTACCATGCTTTGTTCTCTGAAAAAGAAATTGCAACCATGATCGATCAATGGCTTTCAAAAATGAAACTTATGCCGTATCGCGATCTTCGACCAGCAGCTCTTTCATCTGGTCTTCGGCGCGCTGCTGGTTTCATTCGCACGATGATGCATGAAGCAAAACTTTTCTTCTGGGATGAGCCCACGGAAGGGGTGTCGCAGGAACTTATTGCCCAGATTGGGGAGGCGATTGAGCATGCAAAAAAGAGGGGAGTGGCTTCGATTTTGACAACACAAGATGAAGCTTTTCTACGTCAATATACTGATCGTACGTTGACTCTCGTTGACGGAAAACTTGAAGAGAGATAAAAAGACAAACGATGCCATTTAAATTTCGCCATCTCCAAAAAATAGTGGGAGGTTTTTTTATTCTCTCCTGTCTTGCGTTCTTTGTGCTTACAGCTGTTGTTGCTCGCGGTGAAAAATGGTTTCAAAAATATGTTCACTATACAACCCATTTTTCTGCAGCTGAAGGTTTAAGCTCCGGAGCAAGTGTGATGCTCAAAGGATTGCAGGTTGGGCTTATCGATCATGTGACGCTTGATACAGATAATCGAGTGAAAATTGAGTTTCGCATTTTTGAGGAATATGCTGATCGCGTGCGAGGAGGCACGGAAGTTTCTGTTCTCTCCTCATTTTTTGGTTCAAGCCAGCTTGAGCTTTCTTTAGGACCGCAAAACAATGAACTCATTGCGGAAAAGAGTGAAATTCCCGCAAGCACACAGACGGGCGGAAAACTCGATGAACTTTTAGAAACATTTGGAAATATCGCAAAGCGTTTGGAAGATCCTCAAGGTGACTTGATGCAGATTTTGCAAAATATGAAGGGAATTACGGAAAACGTTGATAAAGCCATGGCGCCGACTGATGGCTCTCTTTACAGTGAACTGCTCTCTTCCATGAATCATCTCGATAAAATTTTAAATGGTCTCGAGACTTCGACACCGGACATGCGCGATGCAATCGGAGAAGCTCGGAAGGGACTGTGGGAGGCAAATAAAGTGATCAAAGCCTTACAGAAAAATTTTCTACTTCGTGGAAATGTCGAACAGCTCTTTGAAGAGGATTCGGTCATAAGAGCTGAAGGGAGATGATCATGAGACGAAGACGAACCAAAAGGTGCCTGACATCTTTCTGGCATGGTTTTGATGCAAGAAAGTGTCTGGCACTTCTTTTGGTTCGCAATCATAAAATTTTCTCGAGATTCTTCGCCCTGAGCAAAGTCGAAGGGCTTAGTATGATCGGCATATTTATTCTTTTATTTTCATCGTGTGGCGGGAAAAAAGAAGATGTGGTCCGTACGCTTCAGAGAGATGCAAAGACACTCAACATTCGCGGCAACGAACTTTTCTATCAGGGAAAATATGAAGAGGCGGCAAAGTTTTATGATCGAGCGCGTCTGACAGCTCTCTCGATTGATGATCGCACATCAGTTGCAGAGAGCATCAATAATCTTGGTTCGCTCTATCTGATTGCTGATGAAAAAGAAAAGGCACGCGGTGCCTTTGAAGAAGCGCTTCGTTTCAATCGTGAAATCAAGAACTCATCCGGAATTGCTACCAATCTCTTGAACATTGCGAGCCTCCATATTGATGAAGGGAAACCAGAACAAGGGCTCAAACTTTTGGAAGAAGCTAACGGTGATGCAAAAGAACCACAAGAGAAAGCAGCGCTTCTCAATCAAAAGGGGAGAGCATTGATCGCTCTTCATCAATATGAAGAAGCATCACAAGTTTTGAATGAAGCGTTGCATTTGGCTCTTTTAAAGAAACTCCATCGAACTGCTGCTTCAAGCTATTTTCAACTTGGAAGATTGCATGAAACCCAAGGAAATCTCCCACAAGCGCTTGAAGCCTATCACGAAGCGCTTCGCGAAGATAAACTCGTCGAATACTCTGTTGGGATCGCCAGCGATCTTTTTCAGATAGGAAAGATGTATGAAAAACTTGGGAAAAAGGAGGAAGCCTTTGAATCTTTTGAACGTGCCTATCTTGTTTCCGCGGAACTTGGCGCGCGCAAGCAGATGAAAGAGTATCTTCAGTCACTCTTGGCACTTCAAGCCTTTGCACCTTCTAGCGCTCGCATTAATGAATACCAACGCGTTTACTCGAAATTGTAAGGAAGGCCAGGGACGTTTTTTTCACGCAACTTTCTAGAAGAAAAAGCGAAAGGAGCCATGAATAAAGGATCTGTTGAAAAATGTCATTCCTGCGAAAACGGGAATCTCATGGATGTCAGGAGATCCCCGTTTTCACGGGGATGACAAACAGTAAAAAATATTCACCGATATTTTAAGGAGTTGTTCTCATTGTCCACACACCCTAATAAATCTTTAAGATTATCTTCCAGCCACGGCGGTTTTAAGGGTTGTGATATCGCGATCGTGTCGTTCGACTTTTTCACCTTGACGATCAATTTTTTCTGACAATGTACGTTCGACTCGTTGAATGTCAGCACTGAGTTTGGTTTCAACTCTTTGAATTTCACCGCTAAGCTTGGCTTCTACCTTTTGGATATCATCTGTAAGTTTTGTTTCAACTCTTTGAATTTCACCGCTTAGTTTGATTTCTACCTTTTGGATATCATTTTTTAAACTATCATGCACAGTTTTGATCGCTTGTTGTGTAAACTTGATTTCAGAAATAAGCCTTTGATCAACGTTGTCAATTTTGCTGTTAAGTATTTGTTGTCCTTCAGCGATCGTTTGAATTTGGGATCGCATATCTTCGAGAATAATATTCTGATAGCGAAACTCTTCAGCAGACTTTCCGTTTGGAGTGGATGATTTTTTCTTCATGGTTTCTTTCGTGGGCGCAGCAAGAATGTTCATAACCAATTGATGAAAGAAGACAAGTGCAATTTTTTCACTTTGGCACAAGCATCATCACACCAATTCCAATCACCAATGCGATAAATGATTTCACGCGATTGCGGCTATCGTGAAATGCTTCGGGAAGAAGATCGCAGGTGGCAACGTACACAAATGTTCCGGCAGCAAGAGCAGCAGGAATGTTGGCTACATGCTCTGGAAGAAAATGGAGAAATTGTGAGGAGAGAAGTGCACCAACGGGTGTGCTCAGCGAGAAAACGAGAAGAAGAGACGCAGCACGTGTCAGTGAAAAACCTGCGAGCCGAAAAATGGTGACAAGCGAAAAAGAAGCAGCGGATGTATGCGCGATAATTGCAATGAAGAGCAGCGACGCGAGTTTTGGAGATTCGAGCGCGAGTCCAAGACTCACCCCTTCTGAAAGACCATGAACGCAAAGTCCAATCAATGTCGTCCAACTTAAGACCACATGTTCATGAGAACACGCTTGATCGTGACATTCTTCGTGAGAGTTGAGAAGAACTTTTTCCAGAAGAAGAATCGCCATGAATCCAACAAGCACGAGGGCATTGATCAGATGCGTGGTTTCATACTGCGTCACTTCCGGCAAGATGTGGAGAAAGACAGCACCTAAAAAAACACCAGCGCCAAAGGCGACAAAGAGATGAAGCTGTCGACTCGACCATCTTCCCCACAACGGAAACAAACCTCCGATAATGCCGACAGCGAATGTCCCGATTGTATAGATCCATATTCTTTCCATCTCTTCTTTATGGAGCATTGCGAGAAAGGACACAAGATGCTATCGTTTCACCATGGCAAAACGATCATCCTCACCGTCGGCCGAGTCACTCGGTTATCCTGAAATCGAAGCGCTTCTCGATTCTGAAAATTTTAATGAACTCAATGATGTCTTTTCCAAAGTGCATGACGCTCTTGATGATATCTCTCGAAAGAAACGGGGCCTTAAAAAGGGGAGGGATGCTCAAAAAGTGATGACCGCTTTGGAAATGACCATGGAACTCTTTCGAGAGCTTCTTTCCATCAAATATACCCTTCAAGAGAAATCAAAAAATAAGAAGTAATATATTGAAATATATAAGTATTTTTCGTTTTTCTTTCCCCATTTTATAAATCCTTCAAGCTTAAGGCAACATTGGGATCTCACCTTTCCGATAATAAGAGTGAACCGTGGAGGATACCGTGTCAAACATACAAACGATTCAACCAGCAGAAATAAAAGCGGGGACAAAACTAAAAGGTGTCAGTACCGGAAAAGATTTTAATCAATTCCTTGGTGCTGTCGAAGCCTTTGGGCCCGCAAGCGCAGAAGCCACTCATCAATATGGATCTGTCAGTTCTGGAGCGGTGCTCTCTTCAGCTTTCTCTGGCGTCTCTGCTTCACGCTCACAGATGGCTCCTTCATACGCGTTTGGTGGTGCACCTCTTCCTGGTTCTACTCCTTATGGCATGAGTCCGATGAAGGCCGGTGGAGTTCTCCCTCCAGGATCTGGAACCTTTGTCGATAATACCACTCCTGGGTTTTCAACTGGGGAGCTGATGAGTTCGATGCATCAAAATAATTTAAATTTGATGCAACTCCAAGCGATGATGCAATCCAACATGCAAGAGTGGAATACAAAATCAAATATTCTTTCAGCTGATCACCGTGCACGTATGGCGATGATTGAAAAATTCACGGCTCGAGGATAATCTCGAAGTGACTGAAGGATTGAAGTTGCGTCGTACAATATCGGCCGCTATAATGCGGCCGATTTGTTCTTCAATAATAATAATGGGGGCGGTGGGCGTGATTGAACTCGATCGCAAATATCTTCGCATCATGATGGAAGCAGGCTATGTACTCATCGGCATGCGTCGATTTGATGATGCAAAAAAGATTTTTGAAGGTCTTTCCCTTCTCTCTCCTGAGAGTGAAATTCCGATTGTAGCCCTCGGCGGAGTTTCATTTTGCGAAGGAGATTTTCAAAAAGCGATTCTTTATTATCGCAAAGCTTTGAAGGTCGATCCTCAAAGTTTTTTTGCTAAAGTGTACCTCGGAGAAGCGCTCCTTTTTTCCGGGAAAAAACAAGAAGGATTGGATCTTCTCGAAGAAGTGAAAAGTATCGATGAAAGGGGCCCTGCTGGTCATTTTGCGCAGGCGCTGCTCGAAGCAATCGAAAAAGGATTTGTGCCAAAAAAGGATGCTCATGCAAAAAAACTTCGTTCGGTTCATTAGATCTATTCGCTCGCGCGGAGTGAATCCGCAACTCGCTAAAGTCAGGTGGAAATCCTGCTCTCCCCCTGACTACCCCCATCGGGGATCCACGATGCGTGTCCTGACTTTTCTCTGTGTTTTTTCCTGTTTTACCGCGTGTGGGCAGATTTCACTTTACCAGGATCTTTCAGAAGAAGATGCCAATGAAATGCTCGTGCTTCTTTCAGAGCATAATATTAAGGCCAATAAGAAAAAAGAGACGCGTCAAAATGAAATTTTTTATTCGGTTGAAGTTTCTCCAAACGATATGCCGCGATCTCGTCAGTTACTCGTTGAACACAATCTTCCTCGTCGTCGTGAACTTGGACTTGATGGAGTCTATAAAGAAAAGGGGCTCATCCCGACACCTGATGAACAAAAAGCTCGTTATCTTCTCGCCCTCAAAGGTGAGATTATCAATTCTCTCGAGCGTATCCCGGATGTTGTCGATGTTGACGTCGTCCTCAATTTGCCGACACAAGATGAGTTTGCCAGTCGTGCGGCGAATGAAATCAAACGTCCTACGGCATCTGCGATTATTAAAGCAAAACCGGGCTTAACGGTAAGGTCAGCGATCAGCGAAGCCAAAATTCAACAATTTGTGGCAAATGCCATTGAAGGACTGAATCCCCGAGATGTGAGTGTCATTATTAGCTATATTTCTTCAGGGACGCCGACCTTGCAGCCAGGGGATGTGTTGAGTCTGACGACCCCAACACGTGAAGGTTCAAGCTTTTCACCAGAAGAGCAAGGCCAAGAGCTTTTAGGTTTGAGTCTGAATGAAACGTCAAAATCAAAATTAAAACTCTATTTTTTGATTTTTTTCCTGCTCCTCGTGCTGCTCTCTACAGCTCTTATTATCGTCATCGTCCAAGGATCTCGTTTGAGACGGGAGCTCAGCCAAACCCGAGATATGCGGACGATTGAAGGGCGAGTGGTTGAGACTCCGCGACAGCTTCAGGAAGGGGAAGAAGAGGAATTGTAATATAATCCTTTGAATTCATTCATTTTTTCTGCTACATCCTTTTTTCGAAGAAGACGCAACATTGGGTCCCAAAAAAACCGATAAGTATTATGAAAGGTTCGGGTATACTGAAAAGCGTTACGAGGTGATCCATGGGAGCAACAACCCCAATGAAGTTTGATCTGGTTCGCTACGAAGCTCGAGTGGTTCAAGGTATTGATCCCCACGAGCGGGAAGCGAAACGTCCAGGGGGGTTCGGACGTTTTCTTTCCGGAATGGGAAAAGTCTTCGGAGCTGCGGCATTTCCGCTTTCTATTCTTTTCCCCCCAGCAGCCATTGGAGCTGCAGCCATGTACGGTGTGGGTGCTATTGGGGACCAAACGCAAGCAGCAGCGTATCAACGTCATATGGAAAAATTACAAAAAGAAGACGCTTCGTACGTCTCTTTTCCGGGACTTGGTCAAGATGTGGCTGGGATTCAACCAGCAGCGTATCAAAGCGCAGATCATGAGGTGATGGGGATTCTTTTTGCGCGAAATCAAGCAATGCTTCATCAAACGCAAAAGTTGTAAGGGGTAAGTGAGGAGGGTTGTATGTCTATTATCAGAAATATTGGTCCAAAGTCAGATATTCCACGGAATGATCATTCTCCAGATCGACTCCATCGTGATGAACGCCCTTACGGTCAGCCAGAAGAGCAGGGTGCGCCGTCAGATTTTGGAGATCGATTAGAAGCACAACGACTTCTTCAGCGTGGATCTAGTGCTCGAACAGCGAAACTGAGTCCCGAAGAAGAAGCAGACCTGGCAAGGGATTTAACCGCAATTGTGGATTATGTGAGTGAAACTCAAGTTGGATATAATTCCTTAAGCCCTTCTGATAAATCTTTTTATGCTGATAATTCTGCTGGTATCCCAGGAGTTCAAGCTTACTCTCAAGTTCGTACCAATCTCGAGGATGCGTTACGAATGGCAGCGTTTGCCGACCTTCCGAAGAACACAAAAAATTCTGATACCGCTTGACATCTCGTGCTCTTGGGGTTTTTGATCCCCACACATGTTGGTGCAAAGGGGATTTCCTGTTTTCGACTTTTTTCTTCTTTTTGTTTTTATCTTACAATTCAGCCTCTTAGACATCATGCCTTCTTCTTTTTTTCTGGCATGTTTTCTGCACCTGTAAATTCTGTCGGAAACCTCGCAAAGGGGGTGGCATGGTAAAGCAGGCGCTGAAATCAGATGCAACATTGCAAAAAGAACGCGACGCCAAAATACGTCCTGAAAGCAAACGCCCTTCGAAAAGTACGAAGAGTGCGAAGGCCGTTGTCCCTTCTGCCAAACAGGAAGAGCTTCACCTTCTCAAAGTTCGCGATCAACTTATCGAACAGTACATGCCCTACGCTGCATCAATCGCAAGTCGCGTCTGTCAAACACTCTCTTCAACGGTTGATTACGAAGAAGTTCTTTGTAATGCCAGATTGGGACTCCTCGAAGCTGCGAAGCGGTTTGACCCAAAACACGATGTCGATTTTCGAACCTTTGCCTACTATCGCATCAAAGGCGCTATCTATGATGGACTCCGAAGAAGCGGATGGTTACCTCGAACACTCTACGCAAAAATTAAATTTGAAGAAGCGGCAAATGAATATCTTCAGCATCAGTCTCTCTATCGCGCCGAAAATGGGGGCGAAACACGTAAATCCACGACACTCTCTGGTGAAGGGGGAGAGACAGATCACGTTACCGAAACCGTTAGCAGTCTTGCTTCCATCTACATTGTTTCCATTGATGCCACGGAAGATATGGAAATTGAAGATCAGAATGGGACCGATATCGAAAAGCGAACCGAGTTCATGCAAATTCGAAAACATATGCGTGAAGCGATTGGAAGTTTGCCTGAAAAGGAAAAACAACTCGTCATGATGTATTATTTTCAAAATCGAACACTCGAAGAGATTGGAGAGCGACTTGGACTTTCAAAGTCGTGGACGTCACGGTTGCACGCGCGCGCGCTGACGCTTCTTTTTAAGCGAATTAAAAATCGTGCGCAGCCAAAGAAAGATGACAACGAGGATGGGGGAGAAGAGGAGTAATTATGCCAGTGGAAGCCGTCGTCGGAAAACTGAATGCAGAAGCCTTGTCCAAAGCAGTCGAGAAATCGAATGTTGCGGCACAAGATCAAACCAAAGCAAATGGCTTCCAAGAAGCCCTTTCCGCTGCGGAAAATTCAGGGACAGAATTTGCAAACATGTTAGGTTATGGAAACACGGACATTACGCCGACCAATAAAATGGAAATTATTTCTGCGGATTTGGTAGATTATAATCCGACTCAGCAAGTCCCTTCTTATGAAGCTCCGCAAGGGTCAGAAAAATTGGTCGATTTGTTAGGAGAAGTGAATAAGGGCCAAATGCAGATGGATAGTCTGGTGAATCACATTCTCTATAGTGGAAAACGTTTTTCAAATCAGGAATTGCTCGTGGTTCAAGCGCATGTTTTTCATTTTGCGCAAATGACCGAATTGACGGTGAAGTTAGCGGAGCACGGCGTTAGTTCCTTTAAACAAGTCACCAACACGCAATTTCAGTAAACGAAAGGTATTTCAATGTCTGAAGCCATGACACATCGACATCAAATGGTCGCGGCATTAGCAGCGATGTTATCTCAAGACATCGAAGATTTTCTTCCTCATCTTGCCGATGATGAAGCGCAGCTATTGCGCAGAGCTTCTGTTTTTTCACAAGAACAGGGAAATCGCGAAACAGAAGCACGAAAACAGATCCAGCTTTTAAAGGCGCAACAGGCTTTTCATGGACTTGCTGAAATTCATCCCGCCTGGATTTTAGAAGAGCTCGAACATGAATCGCCGCGCGTGATTGGAATGATTCTTCGTTATCTTCCGTCGCGACATGTTCGTTCTGTGTTGGAACATTTGCCTTCGGAAATAAAAAGCAGACTTCCAGACATGGTTGAAGTTTTTGCTGTTCGCTCCGAACTTTTAGAGGTCATTCGAAAACGATTTGAAGCGCGATTTTTACCGATGCGATGTTCACGAAGTTCGGATTCATTTACGTATGAAGAATTTGCGGCTTTTAAAAGTGAAGATCTTGAAACTCTCTTTTTTGATTTGGGAATTCATGAAATGGCGATTGCGCTTTCCAGCGTTTCATCGAAACCTCTCCGGATGCTGCTCAATCGTCTTCCGCTCAAAGAGGCAAAGCGTTTACAACTCCGCATTCGTGAACTTTCAGATGTCTCTCTTTCGCTTCGCCATCAAGCACAGTTTCTGATTATCAATGTGGCAAATGAATATGTGGGAGCAAAAAAACTTTTCTTCGAATTAGGAATTTGTGCTTTTGCACGCTCGCTGGGAAACAACAATGAAAATGTGGTTCGCATGATTCAGCAAAAATTGAAACCAGAATATGGTTATATTCTCAAACGCGCTGTGACCGAATGGTCTGATGTGGCTCAGGATGAAATGACGAGAGAACGTCAAAAAATTGTGGAAGAACGTATTGCTGCTTTAGCGGCAGCGCATTTGATTGATACTTCGTGGCTGGAACGATGTGAAGAATCGACACAGAGTGAACCAAAAGGAGAGGTTTCTTTACATGCTTAGAACACGTAACAAAATAAACTTTTGTCATCCCCGCGTAGGCGCGGATCTCCTGAGATTCCCGCTTCATGAATGCGGGAATGACAGCAGATTTATTTTACCGAATTTTAGCAAGCGATGAGGAGTAACAATGTCAAAAGTTATTAAAGGAAGAGAGTTTGAGGAACAGCAAGCAGCCAAAGGGGCAGTGATTGCACCTGTTCATCCAAAACTTCCCGTCACTTCAAGCAAAGATGGAGTGCTTCGTCATCGTGTGATTTCAGCCTCAGCTGAAGCTGAAAAAATACTTCTTCACGCTTCGCAAGAAGCTGATCGTATTCGCGAAGAGGCAAAAAAAGTGTTGAATGAAGTAGAAACCGTTCGTGAAGAAGCGCGGCGTAAAGGATACGCTGAGGGGGAAGCCAAGGGGCTTGCGCAAGTATCAGAACAACTGATTGCGTTGCATCATCTGAAAGAGAAATTTTATGAAGAAGCAGAACCAGAAGTGATGAAACTTGTTCTTTCAATTGCGGAAAAAATAATTGGAAATTTAGTTTCTGAGCACAGTGATGCTGTCAAACATGTGGTAAAAGAATCGCTTGAAAAAGCGATTGGGGATCAGATTGTGGTGCGTGTAAATCCAGAAGATTATCAGACCATCCTTTCGAGTGAAGGAGAATTTCGAAAAGTGATTGATCGTACGAGACGCCTTGTCTTTAAAGAAGACGATTCGATTTTAAAAGGGGGATGTATTGTGGAAACTGAAGTCGGAACCATTGATGCGCAGATCGAAACGCAACTTCAAGCGATCAAGAAAGCGCTGAGTTAAAGGATCATTATGGATCTCCCCATTGTTGATTTTCATAAGTATCACCATCTTCTCTCATCTGTTTCCACCTATAACATCAAAGGAAAGGTGACGGAGTTGACCGGACTCGTGGTCAAAGCGGTGGTGCCTGGAGTTCGTATTGGGGAGCTCTGTTTTATTGTCCCTTATCATGGACTCCCTCCGATTAAAGCTGAAGTCGTCGGTTTTCGAGATCAAGAAGTTCTGCTGATGCCTCTCGGAAACCTTGAAGGGATTGGGCTTGGAAACGATGTGATCCCCACAGGACACACGTTGACGGTGCGGGTGGGGAAACAATTGCTGGGTCGCATTCTCGACGGGCTCGGTGATCCACTGGATGCAGAAGATCACGGACCACTTGAATATGAAGCTGAATATCCGGTGAGCGCAGAGCCACCAAAAGCTCTTAAGCGTGAACGTGTCACCAAACCAATTTCTGTTGGCATTAAATCGATCGATGGACTTCTGACCGTTGGCGAAGGGCAGCGTATCGGTTTTTTTGCAGCCGCAGGTGTCGGCAAATCGACACTTATTGGGATGATTGCGCGCAACACTGAAGCTGATGTCAACGTCATCTGTCTCGTCGGAGAGCGAGGTCGGGAAGTACGAGAGTTTTTAGAAAAAGATTTGGGAGAAGAGGGACTCAAACGTTCGGTCGTGATTATCTCGACTTCTGATGAACCATCTCTCGTGCGCCTTAAAGCTGCCTATGTTGCAACCGCGATTGCAGAATATTTTCGTGATCAAGGTTTACGAGTGATGCTGATGATGGATTCCATTACGCGATTTGCTCGTGCCCTTCGTGAAGTCGGTCTTGCAGTCGGAGAACCGCCGGCGCGAGAGGGATATACGCCATCAGTGTTTTCAACACTTCCGCGTCTTCTCGAACGTTCAGGCAATTCCGACAAAGGATCGATTACAGCGTTCTATACGATTCTCGTTGCCGGAGATGACATGAATGAGCCGATTGCGGACGAGACACGTTCGATTCTCGATGGACATATCGTGCTTTCGCGCGATCTGGCTGCTCGTGCGCAATATCCGGCCATCGATATTTCTCAGAGTGTTTCCCGTGTGATGGATGACATCATCGATGTGGAACATCGCGATGCTGCAAGAAAACTTCGGGAAATTGTGGCGAACTATGAAAAAGAACGAGATCTGATTTTAATCGGTGCGTATGAAGAGGGGAGCGATCCCAAAGTCGACTACGCCATTGAGAAAATTGAAGAGGTCAACACGTTTCTCAAACAAAATGTGGGAGATAAGTTCTCCTTTGAAGAGACGCTGGAACAACTTCAAGGGTTATTTGAATAATGAAACAACGATATCGATTAGAAGCTCTCTTGAAACTCAAAGCGCGCATGAAAAAGCGCGCGGAGATAGCGCTTGCCCGCTCCCTCAAACGTCTTCAAGAAGAGAGAAAGAGATTAGAAGAGTTTCGAAAAGAACTCACGCAGATTATCGCGGATTGGAAGAATGCTCGAGAAGAAATGAAATCAGCTCTTAGCGCGGGAATGGTGGTGGGTGAAGGAAATGTTTATGTGAATTATGTCCGTAAACTTGGAGAGGATCAGAAAGAAAAAGAAGAAGAGATTGAAGATCAACATGAGGTGATTGAAGAAGCGGAAGGAAAGGTCGCTTTTGCTCGTCGTGAATACATTGATGCGTCACGCGAACTTCAAGTGATGGAGAAACATAGAGAGTTGTGGCAGAAAAAAATGCGAGGAGAATTGAAGCAGATCGAAGCGAAAAAACTCAACGAGCTTGGGAACGTCATTCATCAGTTGAAAAAGTGGCGCGGGGAAAAACCGATTTTTGAGGGATAACCTTATGAGCGAATCATTTAAAATTGATCGTCAGGTGGATATCAAAAGGGATGAGTTAAAGCCCAAAGACAAGCCAAAAGAAAAAGATTCGGCTGAATTTCAACGCGTGCTTGAGCAAAGCCGTGTTCCGGTGCAGATGACAAATCGAGTAACGGTTCAACATGCGACGGAATATGCGGTTCGCGATCGTCGCCGTGAAGATGAAGGAAAATCTGACGAACAAAAGAAAAAACAGGATCGAGAGGAAAAGCGAGAAGGAGAGACCAAAACCCATGAACGGACCCGAAGCGCTCGTGTGGCAGATCAAAAAGTCATGGGAAAGAGTTCCTTTCGTGAGGGGAAAAATGGGAATAGTTCGGGGCAGGGAAATTCAGGTGGATATGGAGGTTATGAAGGAAAACGTCGTTCCACTCTCTCCTCCACGCTCGAAAATGCAAAATCTTCTCCTATTTCACTGACCGCGCGGTTTGAAGAAAAACTCAAAGCTCTCCTTCAAAAAAATACGGAGTCGCCTCGTCTCACCCAAGCGATGCTCGATAAAATTGTTCAGTTTGTGCGGCTGGGACTCACCAAAGCAGGGGAGAAAGAGCTTTTCATTGAGCTTCATAAAAGTTGGTTTCAAGGTTTAAAGCTCCACATTACGTCGAAGGAGGGGAAAATGGTCGTCGGTTTTAAAACCGGAGATGCAAAGACTCGGCGTGTTTTTGAAGAACATCAGGAAGAGATCAAGTCGACGCTTTTGAAAAAAGGTATTCAGGTTGATGAAATCATTGTGAGCTGATAAGAGTTTCGCCATTCATGTCGATACAACCATTTCATTTTTCCCTTCGAAAAGTAAAAAGTGAAGAGGTTCGCCTCCTTGATGCATTGTTTTCTTTTCTTCCTCAAACGCAGATGCGTGAGCATTTTTCTGATGTTCTTCGAGAGAGTTTGCGAGCGTATATGGGACAACAGGTTTCATTTCATCTTGAATCCATTCAAGAAACACATTTTAAAACCTTTTCGCACCGCATCACTTCGCCAGCAGCCCTTGCGGTGTTGGGAATGTTCCCCACAACATCAAAATTGTTTGTGGATATCGATCCGAGCACTGCTTTTGTGATGATCGACTGTATGCTTGGAGGAAAAGGTGAAAATCCTCTCGCGTTGCGAAAGCTGACCGATATTGAAGAAGGAGTGCTTCAATTTTTACTCTTGCAGCTCATGACACGAATTCGCAAAGAATATGGCGATGAACCTCGTGTTCATTTTCGTTTTGAACGATTTGCCTCCGAGGTTTCTGAGCTCGAAGCTTATGAAGATGAAAAGACACCGGTTGTCATTTTGACCGTTCGATTAAAATGGGGTCACATCGATGGCTTTGTTCGTCTCTGTTTCCCCCATCCTCTTCTTCACGATGTTTTCCTCGCAGCAACCGATCGACCTGAGGAGAGGGAATATCTTGTGAAAACAATGCAAACATATGATTATGTCAAAACTTCTCTTTGGGCTGAGGTGGGTCGGACCACACTTACTCCCGATGAGATCGTTGCCCTTGAACAAGGAGACGTTATTTTATTTGATGAGAGTTTTGTGACGCTCAAAGGAAAGACTCCCACAGGAAAAGCTATGCTTCGCGTCGGATTTGGAAAAGAGGGTGGGTATCTTACAGACATGGTAGCTGAGCAGGATGAGATCCATTGTCGATTCCTCACGACATATTCAGGAGAGTAGAACATGAAGAAAGATGAAAAAATAGAGAGCGAACTTCAGAGCGAACTTCAAAAAGACGAGCTTGATGCTTTTGAAGAATTTGAAACAGGAAAAGGAGAGGATGAAGAACCGGCACAAGAAGAAGCAGAAGCTCCCTCTTCTTCCTCTTTTGATCCTGCGGATTTTGCTCCTGATATTCCCGTGCAACTCGTCGCTGTCATGGCCAAAAAAATGATTACGGTTCGAGATCTCATGGAGTTTCGCATGGGTCATGTCATTGATCTCAATCGTCCCCCGTCTGAGATGGTCGATCTTGTTGCCAATGGAAAGTTGGTTGCTCGAGGGGAGCTTGTGGAGATCGATGGGAAACTCGGTGTTCGTATTCTCAAGTTGGTCCGTTCATGATTGCCCTCCTTCTTCAAATACCGACGGTACCGGCAACAAGTTTAACGGCGATGGACTTTACGTGGCTTTTTCTTCAGATGTTTTTTGCGCTCGCGGCAGTAACGGTTTTAGCCATTTTCATTCTCAAATTTATTGTTCCTCGCATGGGCATGACAAAAAGATTTAAACGCAATCAGCTTTTTCAGGTGCACGGCCGTTTTGCACTTGAACCAAAAAAAAATCTTTATCTGCTTGAAGTCGCAAAAAAATATTTCGTGATTGGGACCTCTGAATCTGGTATAGACAAAATTGCGGAACTGGAATCCCATGACATCGAAGATCAACCGAAATAAAATATTTCTGGGAAGTAGTAGTCTTTTGGTGGGACTGCTTTTGTCTGTTTCTGCTTTTGCGCAAGCGGGAAGCGTTGGCGTTTCGAGGCCGCTCGTTCTCCTTATTGCACTTGCGGCTATTTCACTTGTTCCTTTTCTGGTGATGATGATCACCTCCTTTGTCAAGATTGCAGTGGTGCTCGCGCTCATTCGCAATGCCTTAGGTACTCAGCAAGTGCCGCCAAATATCATTATTACGGGGCTCGCCATGATTCTCACGATCTATATTATGGTTCCCGTGGGGAATGATGTCTATCGTGCGGCAGAGTCGGTCATTCAGCAGGGAACAAACCAGCCACTTCTTTCTCAAGCTTCGATTGAATTATTAAAACAGGGAGCTGAACGGGGGAAAGAACCGGTGCGAGCTTTTCTTCTGAAACATGTTCACGATAAAGAACGCGCCCTTTTTTATAATCTGGCGTTGAAACTTCGCACGAATGAAGAAGATCGCAAAAATATTACGGATCAGGATTTTATGAATCTGATTCCTGGTTTTGTGATTAGCGAGCTTTCAGAAGCTTTTCAGATTGGCTTCATTCTTTTTCTTCCATTTCTCGTGATCGATCTCGTGATTGCGAATATTCTTCTTTCGCTCGGTATGTTCCAAATTTCTCCCGTCACGATTTCACTTCCGTTTAAATTATTACTCTTTGTTCTGGTGAACGGATGGCATATCATCTCAAAAGGGCTTATCTTAGGGTACGTCTAAAGCCTTTCGAGGAGGTTCTATGGAATATTTCGTCGCGGTTGCGAAGCAGACTCTTTTTTTGGTGTTAATCCTCACCGCTCCTCCTGTTCTTGTGGCGTTAATTGTCGGGCTTGTGATCAGCATTCTTCAGGCGACCACGCAGATTCAAGAACAAACGCTTACGTTTGTCCCAAAGCTTATCTCGATTGTGGCAGTACTTGCTATTGCAGGACCATGGATGCTTGCTCAGTTGGTGTCATTTACGTCCGCCATTTATGAATCCTTTCCAACGTATATTAAATAAAACATGCAGGAACTTTTCGACAAACTCGGTGTCAATGTTAATGTCACGTTTCATCTTCTCTTCATTGCACTGATCTGGGTACGATTGTTGGCAATGGCTTCGATGATCCCTTTTCTTTTGGGAAAGCCGGTTCCGCGATCTGTTGTTGTTGCGGTGACGATGCTTCTCGCAGCCTATGGTTATATTCATCTCGTTCCCTCTCATCCTCCTGTTCTGGATGAATCACCTCTCAATCTTTTTATGCTTTTCTTAAAGGAAGCGTTTTACGGTTTTGTGATTGGCATTGCTATTTCGGTTATTTTTTACGGCATTCAAGCAGCAGGAGCGATGGTCGATAATCAGCGTGGAGTCTCGATTGCGCGCATCTTGATTCCTCAGCTTGGGGAACAAGGTTCGCTTACAGGGACATTTCTTTTTCAACTCTCTATTGTTCTTTTTTTAGCGATTGGTGGGCACCTCCAATTTCTTGAAACATTTTTTTTAAGTTATCAAGCGCTTCCTCTTCTTGCTTATCCTTCTGTGGGTGTGGGTTTTATTCCTCTGATTGAACTTTTTATTCATATTACGGCTGAAGTTTTATTTATTTCCATGCAACTTGCCGCTCCGGTTATTATTGCTCTTTTTTTAGCTGATATTATTCTCGGTATTGCGAATCGTATCGCTCCTCAAATTAACGTTTGGGAACTTGGTTTTAATGTGAAAGGGTATGCGGGAGTTATTATTGTCGCTCTTTCGATTACCATGATGGGAGAACAAATCGTGGTCTATGCGTTCAATGCGAATCGGTATGCGGCGCTTGCCATCCACCATCTTCAAGGAAAGAAAGAGCGCTCAAAAGAAGAGATCGATATTCCAGAAGAAGGACTGATTCATCCAGAGGATGGTCCTCTTCCGGTTTTTACCCCTTAAACGGGGTTAGAACTCCCCGTTTGGCTCCTTTGCTTCTCGAAAGAGTTCTTTATAACTATATGAAATATATATATTTTTTATAAATCATGAGCCCGCTTACTTGGCATCTTCATTGCATATCTAAGTCATGAAGCTCTTTCATTCTAGAGAAGAGCGGGAGGAAGCATATGTCACGTATAGATCAGATCCGAAATCGCGATTATCTCGAGCGAGGTGAAGAAAAGCGCCTCGAAAAGAAAGATCAAAAGGCGATCGAGAAGGCGTTCGATGAGAAAAAAACCGTCACTTCAAAAACCCCTGTGACGGATAAGTGGGATGCTCTCAATGCTCACAGTAAAAGATCAGCAGGGTTTGGAGAACCTTTTTCCCCTCGTCAAGCCTTGGATTCTGAACTGACGACTCGTCTTGAACATATGTCAGCAATGTCGCAAGAGATGACGCATGTGGAAAATGAATTAGGGCGTGTTCGAAAAGATGTGGATGCCAAACAACACGAAACATTAAAAAAGCATTTTGAGCAGACTCAAAGTCGTCTGCAAAAAAATTTCGAAAAAGTAGATTTCATGGCACGCGAAACCAATCGCATGGGGGAAATAAAAAGCGAATGGACTGCAGCTCGTGAACGTCCATCTCAGCAATTCTCGCTGACACAAACGAAATCGATGTCTGCGGGTCGTGCTCAACCAGGTGTGCTTGGAACTCCAATTGCACAATCCAAAGCAGTGACGCTTCCTCCAGGGTGGGGTTCTGAAACAAGCGATATTCGTTTTCCAAGCGATGCCTTTATCAAGACCATGCATCTCGATAATCTGACCCAAGACGCATTTGGCGATGCGCTTCAAAATTCAAATCGAGGGCGGGAGATGATGCTTCTTTTTCACTATCTTGCTCAGCGAGCAGCCTCAGGCGATATCGGCGCTATGTATGAATTCATGAAATTTGTCGGTTACATTATTTCAAAAGATAAAGCCAAAGAACTGATACAGGATGCGACACAGATGATGAAAATGCAGGAACAGGAGCGTGAAGCGAATAAAATGATCTATGATTTTAATGTAGACCCAAATGATCCAGCGTCGAGTATGGAATATTCAAAACGAATGATTTTCGTAAAGCAGGAAACGGATTCAATAAATACGAATATGAAACTTTTAGGACAAAAAATGGAAGTCGTAGGCCAAACGGTAGAAGTGATTACCAATATGGTTCAGAACTTGCTCGAAGTCAAAGGCCGGGTTGAACGCAAGAGTTCGGGTGGGGCATAAAAAAGAGGATCCTCGATGGCAATTTCATCATTTTTCTGCGATAATTTGGTGTCTGAACAAGAGGGTTTTCGGAGGGAAGCTATGCCGAAGAAAAAAACTCCTCGTTTTTCTCCCGAGATAAAGGAGATGAGCGAAGAAGAGGCACATGCAGAAGTCGCAGATTTCTTTTTGAAACTCGAAAAAGAATATGAAGATGTCTCCAAAGAGGAAATGAAAGTTGGAGCGCAGAAAATTCAATCTTATCTTCGAGGAGAAATTGGTTGGGGTGAGCTTTTTAATTTTACTCCTGAAATGCTCTTTCAGATGGCGGAATATGGGTTTATGCAATTTCAAGCGGGAAGATTAGAAGATGCGGAGCGGGTCTTTAAAGTTCTTACCGTTCTCGATTGGAATAATCACTATTACCACTCCATGATGGGTTCTATTCTTCAACGTCAAAAACGTTATGGAGAAGCGATTATGGAATATACGCAGGCTCTTGAGTTAGCGCCTGATGATATGGTGAGTCTGACGCATCGAGGAGAAATTTATTTGCAACACGATCTTCTCGAAGAAGCGCGCGCTGATCTTGAAAAAGCCATTGCCTCAGACCCTCACAAAATTGATCGTTGGGCAAATCGCGCTCGCGTGCTTTTGGAACAACTTGAGGTCAAAGGAAAACAATGATCGACTCTGTCCGTATCCCAAAGCAGGAACCTCGCGATCTGGATAAACGTCTGGCAGACGCAGGCATTCTTGACCAACTTCGCAAGGGAAATATTTTTGAAGTTCTCAAAAATCTTCCCACAGGTGTCACCAAAGAAGACATTGAACAATTCATGCGCGAAGAGAAAAGACGCTTGAGTGGCGATGTGGTTCAAGATTATGAAATTAAATCCTCGCAAGCTGATTATCCTGGCGTTGATCCCGCGCTTTTTGCAGAACATCGTGCCGACATGTCACTTTCCTCCCAAGAGACGGAAATGATGACCCAAGGGATTCAGGGAGGAATGCACATCAAAGCGATGAAAGCGGGACTGGCGAAGTCTGATGGCAATGCAACGGGAGAGGGCGCAAATGACGATATCAGAGGTCTCTCCGAAGAAACACTACAAGAGCTCGATCAATTTTTAAACGAAGTGGGAAATCATATTATGGATTCGCAAATGATTTCTCAGCTCAAACAAAAAGATGCTGAGATTCAGAAAGAAATGAAGGAGATCATGGCGCTTTGCAAATCGGGAAAAATTCATCCTGTCTTTGTTCTCATTGCATTGGCAAAATTTTATTCTTCAAAAAGTGGAATTCTTTTTACCTGGAAGGGAAAAAGATTGGAGAACATGAATGAAGTGGTAAATCGTACTTCCCAAGATTTACGAGGAGCATCTGCAACCATGGACTATGGAGAGGTCCAGATGCTCAATAATCGAACGCGTGAAGGAGCATTTCAGATGAATATGGAAATGCAGGATATGCAGAAGCTCGCACAGAATATTGAATCGGTGCTTTCAAGCGTCAAATCGATGTCGGACCTCATCTTCCGTGCGCAAGATGAAATGGTTCGCAAAGTGAGCGCCTAAATATGGGAGAAGAACATCGACAAACACAAATCTTGGATCCAAACCCCGATCGCATCAAGCATGTGACGGAACTCTTTTTTCGGTATGTTCAGGATAAAGTGAGTTTGGCAGAGCTCCAAGGGATCAAGCGTTCTGAACTCATACGCCTGGCTGATGCAGGACATGTCAAGTTTCGGCACGGACGAGTCGATGAAGCAGAGAAAATATTTCAAGGACTGTTGCTGCTTGATCATCGTAATCCTTATTTTCATGCGATGATGGGAGCCATTCACCAAAAACGAGAACGACCGGTTGAAGCGATTATGGAATATTCACAAACGCTTCAACTCACTCCGCGTGATCCTGCGGCGCTTGTCAATCGAGGAGAAATTTATCTTCGTCATAAAAATTATCGTAAAGCGGCAGAAGATTTTCGTGCTGCCATCTTACTTGATCTTGAAGGAAGTAATCTGTGGTCCAATCGAGCACGTTCGCTTGTCATCGCTATCAAACGCTCTATCGAAGCTGACCGTAAGCGCGCTACGCGACAATAATCTTATTCTTTTGAAGGAATATTATATTTCTTGAGCAGATTGCGCAGATGTTTGCGATCGATTTTAGCTTCGCGAGAAGCTTTCGATAAATTGTGATTATGACGTTGCAGAAGTTCTGCCAAATATTCTTTTTCAAATGACTCCACAATTTGCTGTTTCGCATCTTTAAAAGGGACATCCGTATCGACGGGCATGCGCTCAGTTCTCTCTTCGCCGTGTTCAAGTTCAGAAAAAATGAAATCGAGATGGGAACGAGTAATTTCCTGACCTTCCACAAAGGAAACCGCACGTTCAATCACGTTGTGAAGTTCGCGAACGTTTCCTGGCCATTGATAACGATGCAGAAGTTTTATGGCCTCATCATTGATTTTTGTGACCTTGAGGGCGCCATCCGGTAATTTATTGTAAGGAGCGCTTTTAAGAAAATGTTCAATCATAAAGTCGATATCTTCGGGGCGATCGCGAAGCGGAGGAAGATTGATCTTCACTACCGAAAGACGATAGTAAAGATCTTCACGAAAGCGGGTTTCAGAAATTTCTTTGCGCAAATTTCGATTAGTGGCGCAGATAACCCGAACGTCAATTTTAGCAGCCGCATTGCTTCCGACACGTTTGATTTCCCGTTGCTCAAGCGCGCGTAATAATTTTGGTTGAAGATCGAGCGTGAGTTCTCCGATTTCATCCAGAAAGATCGTTCCCCCATTGGCGGCTTCAAAGGCGCCACGACGTGATTTGACAGCACCCGTGAACGCACCCCGTTCGTGGCCAAATAATTCTGATTCAATGAGATTCGGAGCGACTGCAGAACAATCAAAGACCACAAAGGGCTGAGCTTTGCGGGCGCTGTGATGATGAATGGCTCTGGCCACTAAATCTTTTCCAGTTCCGGTTTCTCCTTCGATAATGACCGTAGCTTGTGTCGGTGAAATTTTTTCGAGAATCGAGAAAATTTGGCGCATCTTGCGACTTTTTCCGACGAGCTCTCCAAAGATTTCGCTTTGTGACGGTTCAATTTTTACTTTTTCATCGAAAGCGTTAAATTCAAGAGTCGTATTTCCAACTTTGATGGTATCCCCTGGAGTTAAGTAAGCTTCTTTGACACGTGACCCATTGAGATACGTTCCATTGGTGGAATCAAGGTCTCGCAAAAGAAAACTATCAGAAGAATATTCAATTTCGAGGTGATTGCGCGAGACTGTTTTATCCGTAAGAATAAAATCATTGTTCTCACGCTTTCCGATGGCCATTCTATTTTTATTGAGCGTTATTTTGTTTCCACGCATAGGCCCCTCAATGACTGTAAGCTGGCATTTACGGAGGGAGACGACCTCAGGGGTTTCGTCCATTTTTAGAAGTTCTGTTTTTCCTTCAAATTCCATTTCTTTCGCCATAGTGGTCCGGCTCCTTATTCTTTTTCCAGGATAATATTAAAACTTTTTTTGGATCCATCCATTTTGAAACTGTGCGTCCAGGTTTTATAACCTTTCAGTGTGACAATGACACTGTGTTCTTGATCTGTTCGAACGTTGCGAACAATAACCGGAGTTTTGGGAACTTGTTGTCCATCGAGCATCACTTCTGCTCGTGCGGGAGAACTGATGATACTGACTTCACCGTAAAGATCAGCAAGCTCGATATCCGTAAGATCAACCGTTTCTCCGGGTTTCAGTTCAATTTTTTTCGAGAAACGAGAAAGACCTTCTTTATTCACGAGCACGGAAACGCGTCCGGAAGGAACCGTGAGTGTGAGTGGAGTTTTTCCTTTGTATTCAGCATTAATAAAAATATCTGCATCAGAAGGATTTGAAGCTAGCCTTATTTTTGCTGAACCACCGCTACTGAGTGGTTCCGAAGGTGGAGATGCTTCTTTCGGTGGGATTTTTTTTGTGACTACCTGGGGTTTCTTTTCAGGTTGAGGTTTCGGTTTTTCCACTGGCGCTTCAGGAATGATTATCGGTTTTTCAGCTGTTGGAGCCATGCGGGTAAGTGTCGCATCAACAGGAACTGTTTGTGCTGCAGTGAGTTCCACCTGTGTGGACCAGATATCAAAACCTTTTAACGATAACTCAATGTGATGTGGTTTTTTGAGGTCAAGGTTAGAAATGGTAGCCGGAGTTGTACGTCCTGTTGTTTCCCCATTCATAATCACTGCTGCACCTGAAGGAGTGGAAGTAAGAGCAATGGAACCGCGTTCAGCGACAAGCGGTGAAAGACGAGTTGAAACTTTTTGCGGTTTGGCATTTGAAAGTCGGACCACTTGTTCAAAGTCTTGATATTCCGGTTTTGAAAGAGTGATTCTCACATCGGTCTCAAGCGGAAGGTTTTCAAGTGTCGCCGGAGTAACGTTTCCCGTTAACTTTCCATTCATCATAATGGAAGCGCCGAGAGGTTCTGAAATAATATTTAAAATACCCAAAGGTTTTTGAAGTTCCGCTGAAAGTTCGAGGGGTGTTTTATTCAAGGGTTTGAGCGTACGTTCGATAATGCCATATCCTTCAAGTTCCAGACGCACTTGATATTCTCGATTGAGAACCAGATTGGAGATGGTTGCAGGAGTTCGAAGGCCAGTGTCCTTGTTATCAAGATAAATGCGTGCGCCTGCAGGAATTGTCATGATTCTGCTGGAAACAGTTGCGGAAGGAGGAGTCTCAATTTGAACTGCTGGTTTTTCTTCTTCCCAAAAACGAAGTGTCGGAAATTGATTGAATGCAATATAGGAGCCCATTGCCAACAGTAACGGAATCATACCAGCGACAATCCATTTTAAAAATCCTGATCGCTTTTTTTCTGTTTGTGTTTTTGATCCGCGTGCGGTGATCGATCCAATTTCCGGGAGAGGTGTGTTGCCATGAACAAGTTCAACTTGTTTCTTTCCTTCTTTCACACTCATCGAAGATGTTTGTTGTTCTTGGGAGGTGGTTTTTGCAGCCCGATGCGCCTCTTCTTGAATACGTGCCTGAAATTTCTCCGTGATAAATTTTGAAAGTTTTCGAGGAGAAAAGTCAAGATACTGCGCATACAAAAATTTTGTTAATTCCACCTGAAGATCGCCCGCATGGTGATAACGTTCTTCTGGATTATAGGCGAGTATCTTTGCGAGAAGTTCGCGAAGTTTTATGGGAATCGTTTCAGGAAGATTCTTGACTTGAATTTTTGTGGTCCGAATTTTTTTCAGGACTTCAAATTGTGACTCGCCCGTGAAGAGTTTTTCTCCGGTAATCATTTCATATAAAAGAATTCCAACCGAAAAAATATCGGTTCTCCGATCAATGGGTCTTCCGAGGGCTTGTTCCGGAGACATATAGGCAATCTTGCCCTTCAGAATTCCGGCCATGGTGTGGGAAATATTCATCGCGGCTTTCGCGATCCCAAAGTCCACAATTTTCACTTCGCCTTCATAAGAAATCAGCACGTTCTGAGGGCTGACATCGCGATGAACGATGCCTAAAGGATGGTGTTGATCATCAGTTTTGCGATGCGCGTAATCGAGGCCTTTGCAGATTTCGCTCGCAATATAGACCGCAATGTCGTGCGGAATCAGCTCCTTCTGTTCACGCGAGATATAAAGGATGTCGCGCAAATTGACGCCGCTAATAAATTCCATTGCGATGAAATAATCATCGCCCACTTTTCCCAGATCATAGACTTGTACAATATTTGCATGAGAGAGAAGAACCGAGAGCTTGGCTTCATCGATCAGCATCGTAATAAATTCACTGTCAGCGGCGCAGTGGGGGAGAATGCGTTTGATCACCAGAAGTTTTTCAAAACCATCCACGCCAAACGTTTTGGCTTTGTAGATTTCTGCCATTCCTCCGACAGCAAGTTTGTCGAGAAGAAAATATTTTCCAAACTGTTTTGGTTCAAAATCAGCCATAGTTATTCAATTGATTGAAAGAGGATGAGAAGCGCGACAATGAGAATAAAAAGAAGCGCTACTATTATCCCTTTGCGATGCGAATGTTTTACGTATTCGACACCTTTGTCTCTTTCACCTTTCTTGTATTCAGAGTTCATTATTGATTGACGATGGAGTCCGCTTTGACCCATCGATTGTAAGATCCCTAATTCAATTTCTTTCTTATATGCCCAGAATTCACGTGGAACCTCATCAAGCCGTTGGAGACGTTTCAGTTTGAGAACATCTTCAAAACGTTGAAGAAGTAAAAGTCCGTTTG
The DNA here is from genome assembly GCA_001798185.1 of Deltaproteobacteria bacterium RIFCSPHIGHO2_02_FULL_44_16. Lineage (NCBI taxonomy): Bacteria > Deltaproteobacteria > Deltaproteobacteria bacterium RIFCSPHIGHO2_02_FULL_44_16. Next base: position 57,103 of record MGRM01000027.1, read on the forward strand.
CTGTGGTTGTCCCATTTGTCCAAACAATATCAGCAAGAAGAAAGGGGGTGCCTTGACGAAGTGCAGCATGTTGGTAACGACATTTCAAAACACGATCGGTCTGGATTTTCGTCCATTTGATTGATTGTTCCGATCGATGAAATTTATCCCACTCATGTTCAGCTTGTTGCTGATAATGAGCATCTGGATCTTCTGGCTGTTGTCTCCGCTGATGCTGATCATCTGTCGCATGTTTTGATTCGTTGATGCGATAGGAAGCAGGAACATCTGGACGGTCAATTTTATCGACCATAATTATTTCCCATCCCCTGTTGATTTTTTTTCTTCTTTCTTTTTTTCAGGAGTTTTCTTTTCTGCTTGGGCTGTTTCAGTTTCTTTTTTTGCCGAAGAACCGTAACCGTCTTTATACCAGCCGCCGCCTTTAAGAGTGAAACTGGTGCGCGATACAATGCGTTTCACAGCGCCTTGGCAATCGGGGCAAATGGTCAAAGGAAGGTCCGTGATTTTTTGAAATCGCTCAAATGCCTTTGAGCACTTCTCACATTGATATTCATAAATCGGCATAACGATCTCTTTTCCTTTCAAAGGGGACCTGACTCACCAGATCCGCCTGAGGAATGAAGACCCCATTTTACGGGTCTCAAAAGAAATTGTAAAGAAATCAGCTTTGTTGGGGTGAAATGAAAGGTAAGTTGCGAGGTTTCACTCTATTCGAGAAATCAATTGCAACTGATTGATTTATATTGATTTATTTTGCGCTAAGCTCAATAAGAAATTGACTAAAAACATTTCCAGAAAAACAAGCAAAAGAAGGGCAATCATGGGCGTGAGATCGATCCGAAGTCGAAGCAGAGCTCGGGGAAGAAATCGCCGAAGGAGTCGGTAGACCGGTTCTGTGAGGCCATACAGCAGTCGAACAATGGGATTATAAGGATCTGGATTCACCCACGTGATGAGCGCGGACGCGATAATGATCATTTTATAGACACCGATCACAAGGCTTAAGACATTGGCAAGTGCTGCAAAAAAATAGGACATGTATTACTCCTTTGTACTTCTGAGCTCTTTTGAGCGTTGCACTGCTGCCTTCATGGCTTCTTCGATTGTCTTCCAAAATTGACGGTTTTCGAAAACTTTCATTGCTGCCCACGTGGTCCCTTTTTTTGAAGTCACCCGTTCGCGAAGTTTTTCTGGATCAGCGCCGTCTTGAGCTGCAATTGCTGCTGCCCCAAGCGCTGTTTGGACTGTCATCCGAAGTGCGAGTTTTGGATCGAGTCCCAGTTTTTCCGCTGCATCGCGCATCGCTTCCATCATCGCGAAGAAATAAGCGGGACCAGTTCCCGAAAGTGCAGTAATCACATCCATAAGTTTTTCATTTCGAATGTCGATGGTCTGGCCGACAGCTTGAAAAATTTGATGGGCAAAACGTCGATCACGTTCTGGCATCTCCTTTGCGCAACAAATAGCACTGACACCAGCATCGATGAGCGCTGGAAGATTTGGCATGACGCGAACAAGTTTTGCTTTGTTTCCAAAAAGTGTTTTGAGCTTTGCGAGATCGACCCCTGCTGCGATGGAGATCACGACATGATCAGCCGTGAGTTTCTTGGCAATTTCCGCGGCGACGGCTTTCATGTCCTGCGGTTTGATTCCGAGGATTAACGTATGAGCGCTTTCGACAAGGGAGACATTATCGGGTGTCGTGTGAATGCCGTAGGTTGTTTCCAGGAGTTTGAGACGTTTCGTTCTGCGGGCTGAGGCAATGATTTCATAGGAACGTACAAGTTGTGATCGAAGAAGTCCCTTTATGAGCGCTTCGCCCATATTTCCAGCGCCAAGCACACCGACGATGTATCGATTTTTCATTGCAATCTTTTAAATGATTTTGATCAGTGACGCAAATGGTTTTCCAAACAGCTCTTGACATACATCTATTTTTAGAGAAAGATACATATCAAGTATGGCTACAAAAACAACAATGAACTTACCTGAAGAGCTCTTGAAAGAGGCAGTAGAAGTCAGTGGGGCTCAAACGAAAACGATGGCCGTCATTTTAGGGCTTGAGGAGCTTATCCGCAAAAAACGTTTAGAAGGCCTTCTGAAACTGAAAGGAAGTGGAAAAGTTCATTTTTCAAGAAGTGATTTGAAGCAATCTCGACGCCGATGAATGTTCTTGTTGATTCTTCTCTTTGGATTGAATTTTTTCAAAAAAAGCCGCGCATTGATCTCACTTCATTAGAACTTCTTCTTGAGGAGAGGCGAGTTGTTACCTGTCTTCCTATCCAAGCTGAAATTCTTTCAGGGAAAATGGATCATCTTACAGCTCAAAAGGTAAAAGCAGCATTTGAAGTGATGATCCATGTTGATCCCGATTGGAACTCTCCTATCATCTGGAAAGAAATTGCGACGCTTGCGCACCTTACCAAGAAAAAAGGTCAAAAGATGCCAGGCCTTGTTGATCGAATGATTCTTATTGCTGCAAAAACTTCAGGATCCCTTCTTTGGAGTATGGATAAGCACATGAATCAACTTGCAGTGCTTGCAGAAGTGCAACTGTTTTTGTCTTGAAAGTTGTTTTGCTATTTTTCTGACGTATTTTGCCGACGCTCTCCAAAAATCGCGGTGCCGACGCGGATGATGGTGGCCCCTTCTTCGATGGCGATGTCGAAGTCGTGGCTCATGCCCATCGAGAGTTCCTTGAGATCAAGTTGCTCTGCGAGTTCGCGCATCTGACGAAAGTAAGGACGGCTTGCTTCGGGATTCGGGTCATAAGGAGGAATACATATAAGACCTTTCACGCGAAGATGTTGCAGTGATTGCATCTGATGCAAAAGTTCTGCAGCATCTTTCGGTGTCATTCCGGATTTGGAAGATTCGCCGCCAATATTTATCTCGAGAAAAAGATCAATAGAATCTCTTTCGAAACATTCTTTGGTAACGGGTCCTGCCGCCTGCGGTGTCCCGGCCCTCCCGCTATTGGCGGGAGACCCTCCCGGAACACGCTCCGGCGTCACCCGAACCATGGAGTTTCGAAAGAGATCTATTGCTACTGCTGTTTTCATGGAATCGATCACAATGCTTGTTGTAATCGGCGCAACAAGTTTTACTTTATTACGTTGAAGATGCCCGATGAAGTGCCATCGGATTTCAAGATCATGAAGGAGCGCAGCTTTCTCTTTCATCTCCTGAGCGTAGTTTTCTCCAAAATCTCGTTGTCCTGCATCATAGGCTTCTCGAATCAAATCTGTTGATACTCCTTTTGAAACAGCAATGAGTTGGATCACTGTTGGATCTTGGCCAGATTTACGTGCAGATGATTCGATTTTGCGTTGGACGTTTTGCAATTGTTGAAAAAGAGGTTTGTTCATAAATTGAAAGTCTCTCGGAGGCGCTGTCTCACTACGGAAAAAATCCTCACTCGCCGGATTTTTTCCTGCGCTTCAGCCTGCTGTGCATTGAGGCTTCGTTCCCAGCGTCTGAAGACGCCGCTCGACAATCGCCTCCTGCGGACTTTCAATTTCACCCGTACCACTTCTTGTCAATCGTTCAAAAGCACGATATCATTCAAAAATTACTGGGGGATTCATGAGGCGAGCTTTGCCAACATTGTTGGTGACACTTTTTATTGTTTGGCAAAGCGGATGTCTTTTTGGCGGCAAAAGCAGCTATCACGGCGTGAAATCCTATCGTGAAGGACGCGTTTTTCTTCCGGAGCACCGCTCGTATAATGTAGGGGAGCTTCCACGTGGCTGGTACGAAATTGAGACCGATGCGAGGGCTATTGCTTTTTATCATGATGCGTATCGATCAACTATGTTTACCGATGCTTTTTGCAAAGATGCTTTTGATGATGTTTCCCACGAAAAATTGATTGCCAAAATGGTGGGTGGACTTCAAGGACTTCAGACCATCAGCTCGAAAACCTTTCAGCTCGATGAGCGAAGAGCATTGCAAAAGCATTTTCGAGGATCATTAGATGGAATCGAAGTGGGGGTTGTTGCTGTTGTGGTCAAAAAAGACCAATGTCTTTTTGATTTTGTCCTTGTGACTCCTCCACAACCAGAAAAGCAAGTGACAGAAGATTTCGAACATTTTTATCAAGCGTTTCACTTTACACGATAGGAAATTTACCAATAACTGACAGTTAGTTATTGGTAAATTGCTTGCAAGATATGACTTCAAAACGGATGGACATAGAGCGTTCTTTGTCAGCTCAGCCCATGACACCGCCGATCTTCAGTCCTCGGGCTTTTGCCGCGTCGATTGGAGAGCGAGCGATTGATTTGATTACCTTTGCCGGTGGAATGACAAATCTTACGATTGCCACGTTTCGTGCTCTTTTTCGACATCGCCTTTCGGTCGTCGAGCTTGTTCATCAATTAGCTTTTATTGGAAATCGTTCTTTTGCGATTGTGGGACTCACCGCTATTTTCACGGGGATGGTCTTTGCGCTTCAACTTGCAGTGGGCATGGGTCGGTTTGGACTCAAAACCTATATTGGACAAATTGTCGGAATCGCTATCTTGCGAGAACTCGGTCCCGTGTTGACCTGTCTGATGATCGCCGCTCGCGTGGGGAGTGGGATTGCCGCTGAGTTGGGATCGATGGTGGTGACCGAGCAAGTGCTTGCCATTGAAGCGATGGGAGCAAATCCGATGCAAAAACTTGTTGTGCCCAGACTTCTGGCGACGATGATTGCGGCTCCGATTTTAACCGTGATGGCAGATATCATCGGTGTTTTTGGAGGGAGTGTCATTGCGATTTCGGAGGCAGGAGTCACACTTCCCTTTTATCTCGATCAAATTCAAAACACGGTCATCATGGAAGATTTTTCGAGCGGAGTTTTTAAAGCCATCTGCTTCGGCTTTTTTATTTCGATGGTCTCTTGTTATCACGGCCTCAGCACGGTCGGCGGGACTGAAGGGGTTGGCCGATCGACAACACGAGCGGTCGTGCACGCATCGATGTTTATTTTTGTGTCAGACTTTTTCTTAACGAAACTCTTTATCACTTTATAAATGAAGGAATGAATGGCTCTCATTTCATTTCAAAAAGTTTGTAAGGCATTTGGTGCAAAACAGATTCTCGTGAACGTCGATATTGAGATCCTAGAGGGAGAGACGCTGACGATTATTGGAGGAAGTGGAACCGGAAAATCGGTCTTTTTGAAACTTCTTCTCGGAGTTTTAAATCCCGATAAGGGAGCTGTTTTTTTTCGAGGGAAAAATGTTTCGGATATGAAGGAAAAGGATTTGATTGAGATGCGAAGCCATATGGGGATGCTCTTTCAGGGAGCGGCGCTTTTTGACTCGCTCACGGTGGGACAAAATGTGGCGTATCCGCTGAAAGTTCATTTTGATTATGATGATGACAAAGTGGAAAACATTGTGGCGGAGTGTCTTCAGATGGTGGGACTCCCCGGAATCGAAGATATGATGCCAGCAGATCTCTCAGGAGGTATGCGCAAACGTATCGGTCTTGCGCGCGCGATTGCGACACATCCTGATGTCATTCTCTATGATGAGCCGACGACAGGACTTGACCCTGCCAATACGCAGAGGATTGCAAAACTGATTCGCGAACTTCAGCAAAAACTTTCAGTGACTTCTGTTGTCGTAACGCATGATATGGAATTCGCCTTTTCGATTTCAAATCGAATGGCAATGCTTCATCAGAGAAAATTTTCCTTTGTCGGAACCGTCGATGAAGCGCGATCGTCTTTAAATCCAGTAGTTCAAAATTTTTTACAAGGAAAGATGGAAACAGGAGATACGTCCTAAGGGAGAAGCTATGGCACGAGAACGAATGACAGAACTTCGAGTTGGAACCTTCATTGTCTTAGGTGGCCTTCTTGCCATGCTGATGATTTTCTTTATCGGTGGTGAAGGGAAGATTTTTAAACGTACCTATACACTGTATACTCAATTTGAATCTGTTGCAGGACTTCGACCGGGAGCCGATGTCCTTCTGGCGGGGATGCGTGCCGGAACAGTCGAAAATATTTGGTTTCCTAAAGATCTCACCGATAAACAAGTTCGTGTGGCTTTAAAAATTCAACGACATTTTCGCGATCGCATTCGCACGGATAGTTTTGCGCTCGTCAGTACGCAAGGGTTGTTGGGAGATAAATATGTTTCTCTGACGGTCGGCAGCCCTGATCAACCGGAATTGAAAGATGGAAGTTTACTTGCTTCTAAAGAGGGCGGATCGATTTCGGCAGTTGCGGATAAAGTCAACGAGGTGATGGGAGATGTAAAAGAAATTTCGTCTTCTATTAAAGCGATGTTTCAAGGAAGTATCGATTCCAAAAGTGAAGGGGATATTCGAGCCTCTATTGCTTCTCTTCGTCGGCTGATGGAACATGTTGAAAAGGGAGAAGGTCTTTTGCATGCTCTTGTCTATGATCCTCAAGGAGGAGAGATGATGGCATCCCTTTCTCAGGCCTCAAAATCAGCAGAGGAAATTCTCGAAACCGTTCGCACGGGACAAGGAACCGTCGGACTTCTGATCAATGACCCGGCTATTTATGAAGATGTTCGAACCCTTCTAGGCCGCACAAGTCGCAATAAACTCTTTCGTGCCGTCATTCGCGCAACTCTCCGCAAAAATGAGAACCAAGTATTGAAATAGCGATTTATGAATGGTAACATGGCGTTGTCTTTCACCAACATTTTAAGGAGGTTTCATGGGACTTGAATCCGAACGACGTAACTTGATGGATATGGTCACAAGTCTTCACGACGTTCACGGATATCAGGAACTCAACTGGGAAGGAAATTTTGCTGAATATCTCCGTATCGTCGAAAAAAATCCTGCCGTTGCTCGCACTGCCTTTCAACGCGTTTACGATATGATCATCCGTGAAGGGTTTGAAGAATACACCGAACATAAAAAGAAAATCGTTCATTATAAATTTTTCGAAGATCCACTTGATAAAGGAAAGGATGCTCTTTTTGGACTCGATCTTCCGCTGATGAAGCTCGTGAATATTTTTCAAGCTGCGGCACGTCGATATGGTCCTGAAAAGCGTATTATTCTTTTGCATGGTCCGGTGGGAGGAGCGAAATCAACGATTGCGCGTCTCATTAAAAAAGGTTTGGAACACTATTCTCGCACACCCGAGGGGGCCCTTTATACTTTTTCGTGGGTACGCGGAGGAACCAAGGGACTCGACGCTGTTTTTGGCAATGCGGATGAAATTACCTGCCCGATGCACGAAGAACCGCTTCGCCTGATTCCTTTGAATGTTCGGGAAAAAGTTTTGGCGGAACTCAATAAAGTATTACCTCATGAGCAACAGATTTATGTCGAAGGAGATCTTTGTCCCAGTTGTCGTTTTATCTATCGTGAACTGAGCCGTCATTATAATGGAAACCTTGGCGATTTGATGAATCACATTCGCGTCAGACGCATTCTTCTTTCGGAAAAAGATCGCATTGGGATTGGAACCTTTCAACCGAAAGACGAAAAGAATCAAGATTCCACAGAGCTGACGGGAGATATTAATTATCGCAAGATTGCAGAATATGGTTCTGATTCAGATCCGCGCGCCTTTAACTTTGATGGCGAATTTAATATTGCGAATCGCGGCATCATTGAATTCATCGAAGTGCTGAAGCTCGACGTTGCCTTTCTGTATGATCTGCTTGGCGCATCTCAAGAGCATAAAGTAAAACCGAAAAAATTTGCGCAAACCGATATTGATGAAGTGATCCTCGGACACACGAACGAAGCTGAATATCGAAAGCTGCTCAATAATGAATATATGGAAGCACTTCGCGATCGTACGGTCAAAGTGGACATTCCTTATATTACAAAATTGCACGAAGAGGTGAAAGTCTACGAAAAAGATTATGGTGCAACCAAAGTCAGAGGAAAACACATTGCGCCACACACCATTGAAACTGCAGCCATGTGGGCTATCCTTACGCGCCTTGAAGAACCGAAGAAAGCGAATCTGACCCTCATGCAAAAGTTGCGACTCTATGGTGGAAAAACGCTTCCCGGATTTACAGAAGATAATGTGAAAGAGCTTCGCAAAGAAGCGATGCGTGAAGGGCTTGATGGTATTTCACCGCGTTATATTCAGGACAAACTTTCGAATGCGCTTGTGGCTGATATTGGCGGCGGATGTGTGAATCCCTTTATGGTCATGAACGAACTTGAAAGTGGACTGAAGCATCATTCACTTTTGAAAAATGAAGAACAGCGAAAGCGATATCGTGAACTCCTCGCTGTCGTCAAAGAAGAATATGAAGATATTGTGAAAAATGAAGTACAGAGAGCTATTTCAGCCGATGAAGATGCAATTTCGCGTGTCTGCGGAAATTACATTGATAATCTCAAAGCTTACACACAGCGGGAAAAAGTGAGGAATCCGTATACGGGTCAGGATGAAGAGCCAGATGAACGCCTCATGCGGTCTATCGAAGAGAAGATCGATATTCCGGAAAGCAGAAAAGATGATTTTCGTCGCGAGATTATGAATTATATTGGAGCGCTTTCACTCGAAGGAAAAAAGTTTAATTATAAAACCAATGAACGACTTCACAAAGCCCTTGAGCTTAAACTTTTCGAGGATCAAAAAGATTCTATTAAGCTGACAAGTCTTGTTTCAAGTGTGGTGGATAAAGAAACGCAAGAAAAAATCGATGTGGTCAAAAGTCGGCTCGTGAAAAATTACGGTTACTGCAACACCTGTGCGACAGACGTGCTGAATTTTGTAGCTTCCATTTTTGCTCGAGGGGATGTGAAGGAGAGAAAACCGATGGCATAGCAAGAGAACTTCTCAAAAAGGTCCAGATGCGAGGCAGCCTGAGGAAGCCGACTGAGGCGTACTCGAAGGTACGCCGCAAGAAGGACTGACGAAGGTAACGAAGCAGTTGGACCTTTTTCAGAGGTTCCTTTGGCGCAAAAAATTGATCAACATGTTGCAAGATTTAAACACATCCTCCGTGGCCGCATTCGCAAAGGCCTCCGAAAATTCATTTCTTCCGGTGAGTTGATTGGTCGTCAGGGAAAGGATCTGGTGAGTATTCCAGTTCAGCGTATCGATATTCCACGATTTGTGTATGGTGACAAACAAAAGGGTGGAGTGGGTCAGGGTGAAGGAGAAGTAGGAGAAGGAATAGGAGAAGGTGATGGCCAAGCCGTCTCCAAGGCGGGAAATGCGCCTGGAGAACACATCACCGAAGTGGAAGTGACACTCGAGGAATTGGCGGAACTTTTGGGTGAAGAGCTTGAGCTCCCGCGTATCAAACCAAAAGGTCAGCATGAAATTGAAGAGATGCGCACACGTTATTCCAGTATTGCCACTGCCGGTCCTGAAAGTTTAAAACACTTCAAACGCACATATCGAAAAGCGCTGAAACGTCACATTATGAGTGGGACGTATAATCCCAAAAATCCAAAAGTGATTCCGATCCGCGAAGATCGAGTTTATCGTTCGTGGAGTAAAAAAGAGAGTCCCTCGAGTCGTGCTGTCATTATCTATATGCTCGATGTTTCTGGTTCTATGGGAAATGAACAAAAAGAAATTGTGAGACTGACTTCTTTTTGGATCGATACGTGGATTCGTTCACAATACAAACAAGGTGTGGATGTTCGGTATATTATTCACGATGCGGTTGCTCGCGAAGTTGATCAAGAGACTTTTTTTCATACACGTGAAAGTGGCGGAACGATTATCTCCTCTGCCTATAAACTTTTTTTGAAAATGATTCAGGAACAGTATGATCCTCATGAATGGAATATTTATCCTTTCCATTTTTCTGATGGCGATAATTGGTCGGGAAATGATACTGAAGAATGCCTGAAACTGTTGGAACAACAGATTTTGCCGATCTCCAATGTTTTCTGCTACGGGCAGGTCGAGAGCGAATATGGAAGTGGACAATTTCTTCATGACTTGACCGGAAGATTTCAAGAACATCCTCTTGTCATGACCTCAAAGATTCCGAATCGTGATGCGATTATTGACGCTATCCGACATTTTCTGGGGAAGGGAAAATGAAAAAATATCAAACCCAACTCGGACCTGAATTGACTTCCTGGCAAAAAAAAATCGAAGCACATGCTCGCGATTATGGCCTCGATTTTTTTGATGTCATCTTTGAAGTTGTAGATTGGAAACAGTTAAATGAGATTGCGGCGTTTGGTGGCTTCCCCAATCGTTATCCGCATTGGCGATTTGGAATGGAATATGAAGAACTCTCCAAAAGTTATGCGTATGGACTTTCAAAAATCTATGAAATGGTGATCAATAACGATCCTTGTTATGCCTATCTGCTTTATTCAAACGCTCTCGTGGATCAGAAATTAGTGATGGGGCATGTCTACGCTCACTGTGATTTTTTCAAGAATAACGTTTATTTTTCTCACACCAATCGCAAGATGATGGATGAGATGGCGAACCATAAGACGCGCGTCATGCGTTCGATTGATCGTCATGGCTATAACACGGTTGAGGAATTTATCGACTGTTGTCTCTCTCTCGATTCGCTCATCGATTTTCATGCTCCTGCTATACGTCGTCGTCGAGCTCCCGAAATTGAAACCAGCGAAAAAAACCCAGAAGTGGCGCAGCCATATCGACTGAAAGCGGTACGCCCTTATCTTGAAAAATATGTAAATCCCCAATCATTTTTAGATGAGCAGCAAAAACAAATCGTGGAAGATCAACAACGAGTCCATCATATTCCCGAAAATCCGGAGCGCGATGTGATGCTGTTTTTGCTGGAGTATGCACCTCTTGATCGCTGGCAAAGAGATATTCTTTCGATGATACGCGAAGAGGCCTATTATTTTGCACCACAAGGTCAGACGAAAATTTTGAATGAAGGATTTGCGAGTTATTGGCATAGCAAGTTGATGACGGAAAAATTGCTGACGGATGACGAAGTCATCGATTATGCGGATCATCACTCGGGCACTGTCTGCATGCAGCCCGGGAAACTCAATCCTTATAAGCTTGGCATCGAGCTTCTTCGCGATGTTGAAGAGAGATGGAATAAAGGACGGTTTGGAAAAGAATATGAAGAATGTACCAATATGGTGGAGAAGAGGAAATGGGATAAAAAACTTGGATTGGGACGAGAAAAAATTTTTGAAGTGAGACGACTTCATAATGACATTACCTTTATTGATACTTTTCTTACTCCGGAGTTTTGTGCAAAACAGAAGTTTTTTACGTTTGCGTTCAATGTTACGGCGGATCAGTATGAAATTGCGAGTCGTGAATTTGAAAAAATCAAACAACAACTTCTTTTTCAACTGACCAATTTTGGAAAACCGATGATGGAAGTTGTCGATGGCAATTATAAAAATCGCGCTGAACTTTTGCTTCGTCATGTGCATGAAGGCATTGATCTGCGTGTCGACTATGCTCAAGAAACGATGAAAGCACTTTTTCGCATTTGGCAGCGGCCAATCAATGTTGAAACCATCGCTGATGGAGTTCATAAGATTTTAAGTTTTGATGGAACCTCTCATACCGAATCACGCCTGTAACTTGCTGAAATTGTTCTTTTTTTCAAAAAGAAAGCCTGCATGAAAAGAACAAGAAGAACTAAGAAGCCGCTACTTATGAGAGCGAGCTCCCAAGCGCTGATCCAAAAGGCGATGCTGATATTAAAAAGCGCAATGCTGAAAAAGAATGCCGGATAGAGCCAATTGAGCTGCGCTCTTTTCTGGGTAAGGCTTGGCAAAGCTCTCCAGATCATCTGATTCGTTAGGATTACGACAAACGCGACGAGAAACCAGCCTGCGAAATTTGAAAGCGGAACGCCGAAGTATTTTCCAGGATTGACATAATAATGGATCTGTCCCAGAAACCATTTCTCTCCCATGGTTGCCACGGGGTCGATGATGATGTCTAAGAGCATGGTAAAAAATGCTCCCAACGAACAAAAAATTATTTCAAAACATTTCCTTGAGCCTTTTACTTTTTCTGTGTGAAGCAAGCCGCTGTGATGGCCCTCGTCAGCACCTGCGAGGTTTGTAGCAGGCGCGCACGAGGGTCGAGCAGACAGGCTTGCTGTAGTAAGAAAAAGAGCAAGGGTATATCCCGCGAAAATCAAAAACGGATATGACAGAGAATCAAAGAAGGGAACTCCGAACACTAATAATTCTCCCTGTAAATTTTCATATCTATAATGATACTCACCGTACGGAAATCCATTGTGGATCGAGGAATATTCGGAAAGCCACGCAATCCCATAGCCTGTCACAAGCCACAGTAGTGTTCGCCGCCATCCCCAGAGTCTCCATGCAAGCAAGAGGTACGCGATGAGGAAAAGAAAAACATACGGGCGTTTAAGAATGGTCGTTATGAGCTCTGTAAATAGTGTTGATGCCAAAGGAGACTCTCCCGAACAGTTTCTTCAAATGGTCGTGGTGACAATTTAATTTCTGTTTGTGCTTTGATGCAATCAAAAAACCAATGGTGTTTTACCAGTCGAACACTCGTTCGGGTTGCAAGTGGCGCTCTCTTTGTTGCTCGCGCGAGAATTTCCGCTGCTCTTGACGCACTCGAAGCGAGAAAATAGGGAAGTCTGAGAAGTGGTTTTTTTATGTTCGTATTTTTTTCAAGTTGTTGAAGAAGATCGGATATAAAAAGATTATGCCCTCCAAGAAGATAAATCTTTCCGTTTGGTTCTTGATGGAGCGCTGCGACAATCGCGGTTGCTACATCGCGCACATCGACCATGTTGATCCCCGCATCATAATAGAAGGGGAGTTTGCCTTTTAAAAACGCTCGAATAAGGCGTCCTGGAGGGGTTCCATGAATATCGTTTGGGCCAAGGACAGCCGTGGGTCGAATGATCGTCGCTGGAAATCCTTGTTGAATATGATCACGAACGATTGCTTCAGCGAACGCTTTACTTCTTTCGGCATGACCGTTGATGTATTGTGGAAGAGGAGATGTTTCATCTCGAGGGTTATTGTCCGGTGCTGGCCCCATGACATCACAACTGGAAAGAAATACGAAGTGTTTGATCCTTGCAGCTTTTGCTGCAGCACAGATACATTTTGTTCCTTGTTCATTCACTTCATAAAATTTTTTGACGGGACGGTACCAAAAAGTATTAAGCGCTGCTGCATGAATAACAGCATCACACTGTTGCAGTGATGTGAAGAGAAGAGTTGTATCGCGTATATCCCCGCGAATCATTTTCACCGAAAGTCCTTTGAGATTGAAATCGATTTCGTCAGGAGCGAGAAGAGCGAGTACTTCGTGGTTTGAATTGAGAAGAGAACGGATGATGTGAGATCCAATAAAACCTCCAGCTCCCGTGACAAAAATGCGTGAGAGCTTCATCCCTTAATGGAAAGGAGAGCGTCGACAATTTGTGGTTCCCATTGTCCATTTTCTTTTTCGCGAGCAAAAATGGAGAGAGCTTTTTGGGCGCTCATCGCATGACGATAGGGACGATTGTGGGTCATCGCATCAAAGGAATCTGCCACGGCCGCAATTTTTGCCATAAAGGGGATCTCGTCTGCAGTGAGCTTATCAGGATAACCTTTCCCATCGATACGCTCATGATGAGATCGAATCACCGCAAGTGAGGGTTCCAAACTTTTAAGGCGTGAACAGATATCATATCCTTTTGTGGGATGGGTTTTGATGTGATCAAACTCGTCGTCGGTGAGCCCTTCAGCTTTGAGGAGAATGGCTTCTTTAATCCCGATTTTGCCAATATCGTGCAAAAGACCTCCGCGATGAAGGTAACTCAACTCTCGCTCCGCGAGTCCAAGAAGCGCTCCGAGTTCCACTGAAAGTGTGGCAACACGTTCGGAATGACCATGTGTAAAACTATCTTTCGCTTCAAGCGCTGCTACGAGCGAAAAAAGAACACTTTCACTCGTATCGAGATCATTGTGAAGAAATTTTGAATGAAGAAGTGATTTGACGCGCGCTAAAAGTTCTTTTGCTTGTAGCGGAAAACGAAGGAAATCGTCCGCCCCTAATTCAATGGCTTTTATGCGCTCTTCCGCATTTTCAAGGGAAGAAGTAATGACGACAGGAAGAAAACGAGTAACCGAACTCTGTTTCACGCGTCGACAAATTTCATAGCCAGAAAGAGAAGGAAGTTTTAAATCGAGAAAGAGAAGATCGGTTTTTTTTTGCTGAAGATGCGCAAAAGCTTCTTCACCATCAGTCAAAACAGTGAGTTCGTGAAGGGTATGAGCCAAAATCTCCTGTAAGAGAGCAATCTGCTGTTGATTGTTCATCGCCAAAAGAATCTGTGCTCTTTCACGCATAAAGTCTTTATACCAGAAGAGGATTGCAATGTGCAATGGTCTGGAATAAGAAATTTTCTATGTGGCGTCTTTTTAAATTCATTTTCTTTTCTGGTCTTCTTATTCTTGCGGCGCTCACGATTCTCGGTCATGAAATTGGAGGAAAGACCATTCCAGAGCATGTCCGCAGTTTTCTTTCGCGCGATGGAATGAAAGAGAATGTGAAGGATATTCGGGTGTTGGTGGGCGAGGCGATTAAAGCGGTCGGATCAGAGATCGAAGGCGAAGTGACCGAGGCAGAACAAAAAGCGATGGAGAAACTCGTGAAAGAGGCTCTTGAAGAGACCCCGCCTCCCGAGAAAAATAATAAAAACTAGAGTTGTCATCGCGAGCCCAAAGGGCGCGGCGATCTCCCGAAAATACTATAGTCGTTTAACTTTCAACTGGGATATTGTCATCCTCGCGCAGGCGGGGATCCAGAAAGTCTGATAAACAACTGGATTCCTGCTTTCGCAGGAATGACATCGTACTCATGAAAAGTTAATTTATTATATCTGCTGGAGATTGCTTCGTCGCCTCAACTTCGTGGGGCTCCTCGCAATGACATAAAGCGGATTTTAAGCAGGTCGAACTATAGCAAGGGTATAGGCATCGAGTTTGATGTATTTTTTTGCAACTCGCTGAATATCTTCCACGGTCACTTTGAGAATTTTCTGAGGAAATATCCTCGCTTCATCAATCCCGAGTTTGCAAATGTGATTGAGGGCAAAATTCATTGAGACAGTACTGTTTCGTTGTTGTTCAAGTTCGTGGGTCCCCACAAGATATTGTTGTGAGCGGTGGAGTTCTATTTTTTTGACTGGCTCGCGTAAGAGAGAGTCGAGTTCGAGCAAAATCGCATCAATGGCCGTTGTCAGTTTCGCGGGGTCTGTTCCAATATAGACTGCAAAATGTCCCGGATCGATTCCTGGTTGAAAAAGGGAAGTGACAGAATACGCAAGACTCATTTGATCGCGCAGCTTCAAAAAGAGACGACCTCCTTGGCCCGAAAGAATGTTATTGAGCACAATCATAGCGTAGGTATCGTTCTCTTTGAGGCGTGGTCCTTGAAATCCAAGAACCATGTGAGCCTGTTTTTTTTCTCTCTTTTTAATTTCAGTTTTCTGAATGATGCGTGGTGCCGGATCATCATGAAGATGAGGGGCTGCGCCCTTTCCAGGGGAAAGTTTAAAAATATATTCTGCGAGAAGATCTTTGATTTCTTGAGGTGAGACATCTCCTACGACCGCAATCACGGTCTCTTGTGCGCGCATTCTGCTTTTCCAAAATTTGAGCAATGGTGAGGAAGCGAGTTTTGAAACAGAGCTCTTGCTTCCAAGACTTTTGAGTCCATAAGGATGTGTTGGAAAAAGAGTCTTTAAAAAATCCATAAAAACAAGTTTGGCAAGCGCATCTTCTTGCTGACGTATAGCTTGAAGTTGCAATCTTTTTTCTTTTGCAACTTCATCGGCCGCAAATGCAGGCGAAATAAGGACGTCCGTAAAAATGGAAATGCCATCTCGAAGATGTTCACTTAAAAATTCTGATCGAAGTCCTAAAGCATGACGTCCACTAAACCCATTTATTTCCCCTGCGATTTTTTCAATGTCATGAGCAATGTTGAGCGCTGTTCGGCTTGTTGTCCCTTTCGTGACGAGTTGTGAAATGAGAGCGTTTATCCCGTTATTCTGTTTTGTCTCAAAACGAAGACCTCCAGGGGCTGCAGCGGTGATCGAAACAAGAGGAAGCGTATGGTTTTCATGGATGATAAGCGTCACGCCATTGGAGAGATGTGTCAACGTTGTTGGATCCTTTTTTTGGCTTCTTTTTGAAGACGAGATTTTCGGTTTTTGCTGCAATATATTTTTTAATTCTTCTCCTTTTCCTTTCCACTTTGATTTTTGAGGAGTGAGAAGAATAGAAGTTGCTTTCTGCATCGCAAGATATGTTTGTGCGACACGTTGCACATCTTGTGGTGTCACGGTTGTCAACATGTGATAGTAACGTTCTTCAAATTGAGAGGTCCCTGCTGTTGCGAGAAAATAGGCAAGTTTCCCTGCTTCTCCTCCGACGGTTTCGCGTTCGTAAAATTCATTGGCGCGGATATTGATTTTCGCACGCGATATTTCTGACATGCTGATGGGTTCGTCCATGATGAGCTTGAGTTCCTGAGTGATCGCCTCAAAAGCTTTTTTCACATTGGCATCTTGCATCAGACCACCAATGATAAAAAGTCCAGGATCACGAGGAGTATAGGCATGAGCGGAAATGTGATGAACGAGATGTCGCTTTTCTTTTATTTTTTGTTCTAAGCGAGCGCTTTCCGTTCCTCCCAGAATGTAACTTAAAATATCGAGCGCAGGAATATCATCGTGACAGATGTGAGGAATGTGAAAGGCAAGAGCAAAATGAGTGCTCTGAATATTCATCGATTTAAGAGCGATTTTGAGATGTGTCTGAGGAGGTTCTTGGTTGATGGTAAAGTTATGCGGAGGAGGTGGGCCTTGAAAACCTGAGAAAACGCGTTCGATTTTTTTCAGCATTTGTTTTGTTTGAAAGTCGCCAACAACGATAAGCACAGTATTTGCAGGGGTATACCAACGAGTATAAAAACTTTTGAGATCCTTCGAGGTAAAAGATTTTACCGTTTCCGGAAAACCGATAATCGGACGGCCGTAAGGATGTGTCGAATATGCGGTTCGAAAAAGATATTCTCCCACCATTTGATGAGGGCTATCGTGTTCTCGGCGAATTTCTTCCAGGATCACTTCTTGCTCGCGCGCGAGTTCTTCAGCATCAAAAAGAGGATGCTGTACCGCATCAGCAAGAATTTCGAGAGCTTGATCTGCAAAGCGCGACGCCATATTAATGTAATAAACTGTTTGATCAAAAGAGGTGTAGGCATTAATATCGCCACCGCAAGCTTCGACATCGTGTGCGATTGTTCCCACAGCTCTGGTAGGAGTTCCTTTAAAGAGCATATGTTCAATGACATGAGCGATCCCAGCTTCGCTGTCTGTTTCAAAAGCGCTTCCCACTTTGAACAAGACGTTCAAAGAAATAACGGGAGCAGTATGATTTTCTTCCAGCAGCACATGCATGCCATTGGGAAGAAAAGAAGAAGAAAGACCCATGCTTGACTCCTTTAATCGAAAACGACAAACGTTAAAGAAAAGAAGAGCTGAGAGCGTTTAATCATTTGATATTTATATAGAAAAAAAAGAAAGGAAAGTGAAATGTGAGAACTTGTTTTGATTCGTCACGGTCAGGCTGATGGCAATGTTCGGCTCGTTCACTCTAACGCGTTCAATGGTTTTGGAAGTGATTTGTAGGGTTTGTTTTCAAAGCTCGATATTTTCGCTCACCCTGAGCCTGTCGAAGGGTGAGACATGCTTCGACAAGCTCAGCATGAGCGGCTAGAATTATAGAATACGATGAAAAAATCTGATTTTCAAAAAATGTCGGTGGAAGCACTCGAAGCCGAAGTGCGCCGACATAACGAACTTTATTTTCTCCAGCATGCTCCAGAAATTTCGGATGAACTGTTTGATCAATTAGTCGAAATACTTCGAAAGAAAAAACCAGATTCATTTGTGCTCACAGAACTTATTTCTGATGTGCGTGAAGAAGGAAAAAAAGTAAAGCACGCAGCGCCGATGTTGTCGCTGGATAAATGTTACGATGAAGCTTCGCTTCTCTCGTGGGCATCAAAGTTTGAAGGAGATGTTTTGGGAATGCCGAAAATTGATGGATGCGCGGTTTCCCTTCATTATGATCAGAGCGGAAAACTTTCACGCGCCGCAACACGCGGGAGTGGCATTGAAGGCGAAGATATTACGGCCAATGTCCACGCTGTTGATTCTATTCCGAAACAACTGAAGATTCAGAATGTTGAAGTAAGGGGAGAAGTGTACATGCCTCTTTCGATTTTTCTCAAGTATCGTGAAACCTTTGCCAATCCTCGCAATCTCGCAGCGGGAGCGATCAAGCAAAAAGATCCGAAGAAAACGGGCGCATATTCTCTTTCCTTTTTCGCGTTTGATCTTCTGGGGACTCAGGCGATGTCAGAAGTTGAAAAGCGTGAAACGCTTCAGCAACAAAAAATTCCGGCGCTGGAATGGAAACTTCTGAAGAGAGATGAGATGGGATTCTATTTTGCTCACATCTTGAAAAAGCGCGCAGCGCTTGATTTTGAAACCGATGGTGTTGTGTTTAAAGTCAATCTTCTCTCAGAGCAAAAGAGGCTCGGCAACACAGCGCATCATCCTCGTTATGCGCTTGCCTATAAATTTCAAGGAGACGCGGATACGACACTTCTTCTCGATGTGGAGTGGAGTGTGTCGAGAACGGGTGCGATTACGCCGGTCGGAATTGTTGAACCGGTGAAGCTTTCCGGGGCGATCGTGAAGCGAACATCACTTCATAATGTGGGAAGGATGGAAAAGTTTGGCGTCACGAAAGGGGCAACTGTGTTGATGATGCGTCGTGGCGGCGTTATTCCGCATCTTGAATCGGTTATTGAACAGGGCAATGAAAAAATAGAAACGCCGAAGGTGTGCCCATCATGTGGTTCTCCGACAAAAAGAGTCGATGATTTTCTTTACTGCACCAATCCAAAAAGATGTGTGAAGAGTAAAGTCGGCGAATTCGCTCATTTTGTGAAAGCGCTTGAGATCGATGGTTTTGGTGAAAAACTTTTAGAGCAACTGTATGAACAAGGCCTCGTGACAGATATTTCTGAGTTTTATGAGTTGACGTTCGATGAACTGCTTCAGCTTAAGCGCATGGGAGAGACGTTAGCAACAAAGCTGCTTCGCCATATTCAGGAAAAGCGAAAGCTTTCTCTTGAAACTTTTTTGCAGAGTTTAGGCATTCGAGAAGTGGGGAGACAGGCTGCAAAACTTCTCGTTGAGTATGGTGATGGAGAAAAAATTCGCTCTGCTACAGAGGAAGAACTGGCAACACTTCATGGCATTGGACCGGTGATGGCGCATGAAATTGTGAGAGGCTTGAAGAAAAAAAGAAAAACAATTGAGCGCTTACTCAAGCATGTTCGTCTTACGCATCAACCATCCACAAAAAAAGGTCCGCTTTCGGGAAAAAGTTTTCTTTTTACCGGAACGCTTGCATCGATGCAGCGTAAAGAGGCGGAAGATCGCGTCGAAGCGTCCGGTGGAGTCATGGCACAATCAGTAACCAAATATCTCGATTATTTAGTTGTCGGAGATGAAGGTGGCGCTGGATCAAAGCTTACCAAAGCAGAGCAACTTGTAAAAAAAGGTGGAAAAGTCAAAATTATCTCGGAGAAAGAATTTTTGAAGATTATAACTATTTGAAATTATTGAGTAATTTTATTATTTTCTGCCGCAACTTTTGCCCCCTCTCAGAACGATAATAGAGATGAACAAGGGAGAGTTCTATGCGTGGAAGTGGGGCAGTTGCAGATCGTATTGAGGCTACTCGAACTCGCGCCGCAGAGAGTGAGAATCTTGCGGGCGTGACGCAAGAGCGGGCTGATGAAGCATATACGCATCGTGCTCAGCAAAATGATTTGGCGCTTGAAAAAGCTGATATCCAGATTGATGGTCAACGCAACAAAGTTGAGACAGGACTTCAATCTCGTAATCTCGCGCAAACCATGCTCAGCGAGAATTTTGAACTTTATCGCATTCGTTATTTTCTTCATCAACTCGCCATCGATTTTCAAGAATTTGCCGGAAAAGCAGAGGCGCGCACTCGCATGCAAAAGGTCATGGATGAAGTTCTTTCAAGTATTGGAAAGGCCTTTAGCCGACTTGCAGCGTCGAAGTTAGGGGAGTTAGGGGGAAGAATCTATGCGCAAGGCTTTGAAGCAGCGAGAGAGCTGAACTTAGGAGTTGATCGTCCCGTCGATTTTGGTGAGCTGATGCGATCATGGAATGAAGTCATTCAAGGGCGCCAACGTCTTCAACAACTTGAGGTGCAAGTGAAAGAACTTTTTGCCGATTTGGAATCCGCACTGCGGCAAAGAGAAAATACAAAAGAAGAAGGTGAAGTTCAATTAGCAGAGATTGAATCTGAGTTTCGAGCAAAAATCGAAGAGATATTTTCGAAGGCAACGGAGCTTTCGCGTGAAGCGGACGCATTGGAGTCAGGACTTCCCTCTCCAACATAATTTTGATTCTCAAAAATAAAAAGGGTGAGCATATGCTCACCCTTTTTTATAAAGAATAAAATTCTTTAAAATGTTGAACAGCGACCACTATTTGGTCCCCAGCCTTGACCACCACTTGTTTTACATGCTTCTTGTGACACCATTGTGGGGGAAGTCAGGCTCGTACAGCTTGTATCACTCCAACAACGTTCGAGGGTGTAACTTCCTTGTTGTTCAGAACGGACTTCTTCTTGGTGACCGACAAAATTTGGATCACTCCCTTTCTCATCAAGTTGAAAGCCATCATCCTTCATATCATTTTCAACGACCTTACGATGCTCTTGGTGGAAACAGGCTTCACCTCCAGCGCCGCGACGATTTCGGTAGCGTTCTTCATATGCCATACATTCTTTCATGTCACTTTCAGCGAGAGCGCTCATATCAACTGCATTTCCGGTATCACCAGCGGGAAGAGTCCCATCCCATTCTCGAGTAAATGTCGTATCAATAGTGGGCGAAGATAAACTTGTCCACGCATCACTCGCAGTTTTTGGGTTTGCACATTGAGAACTTGGAACGACACTATACTTACGATTTTTTAATTTTTTCCCGAGATCAATCGTCACATCTTCAATACCAATGCTATAACATTCGCCAAAGGTGTGACTGATGCTACAAGTATCGCCACTTGCGAGACTTAATCCCTGTTGTCCTGGACACAACTTGCTTGATTGCGTTAACGAAAGTCCTTCTGATTGACCGATATTTTGGAGCACTTCACCGCGATGTTCTGTTGGACAATTTTCGATCAAATCACTTGCTGGCATAGCCGGAACTTGTCCGCTAAAGTTTCCTTCACCGCAACCGCAGGTTTCATTTTGAACCGCACGTACGGAAGTGGTGAAGTTATTTGCGACACCTGATTGGAAATCATTAAAAATCCCTTTATGATAAAAACGAATTTTATCTGCTGCATTGGCTTTATCATGTGAATATTCAAATCGGATATCTCCAAACAGTCCTGAAATTTGACCAATGATATCCACGACAGCATCCGAAGCTTGTGTCATAACGCCATCGCTAATCGTGACGTTCGTGCCTGTAATATCGATCCTTGATCCCTCATTTTTTCCTCCGTGAGGGAAGCTATTAATAAGCATAGCGGTCACTTTTTTTGCTGCTTCATCAGTTGTAATCGTTGCTTCGAAAAGTCTCTTCGACTCACTGCCCGAAATCTGGACTGCGCCATCAATGCGCAATTCATTTCCATTAAAGGTGCCAGCACGAACAATCATGGTCTGACCGTCAGGGCGAAAATCCTCTTTTGCCTTATCATCGAATTCTTCTTCACCAGCATTGTGAAATTCGCGCTCATTTTTACGATCCTCATCGAGTTTCTCTTTCATATCAGCAGGGGGCGCTGGAATTTCGATGACATTATAAACGAAAGTATCAGTCCCAATTTTAAAGCCCGCTTTCTCTGCTTTTCGCATATGGCAGAGCATACTGTTCAATTGATCTCCTTGACGACCTATCTCTTCCAGATTCATATTTACTTCGCAACCAAGCCGCGAAAAGAGAGCTTTAAAATCAGCTTGCTCTCTTACATCTCCCGCGAGGCCCTTTGAAATCGAGGCGCTTGCAGAACCCTCTGAAGCGCTGAGCTCTGAGATATCGAATTCGGGAACAGCTCCAGTTGATGTTACTTTTGTTGTTGTTGTCGTTGTAGAAGTCGCGCTCGTACCGCTGCTTCCTCCGCATGCTCCTTGGAAGAAGACAAGCGTCACAAGACTCATTCCATAAAAAATTTTTCCAAGTTTCATAATCTCCCCCTCATGTAAGGTTTATCCCCGTGCGATACTGGAAGTGAAGCAAGAAAGATGCCAGAAAGAATTAATTTTTTTTGGTATTTAAAATTGAGAAGTTAACACACATATCAACAGGTTTGAGAGTTCTGTTCTTGTATCTTTTCACCTCCATGTTTGCTTTTTTTGACGCTTGATTGTTTTTATTTGAAGAGAGCATGTTTCTTCATTTTTGTCGCAAGGGTGGATCGAGGAATCCCGAGTTCTTTGGCCATTTGAGAACGATTCCCTTCATGTTTTTGCACCGACGCCGCAAGCGTCGCTCGTTCAAGTTGCAAAAGGAGACTCTTATATTTTTTTGGCCGCGGTGCAGAAATGATCTTGATATGTTCAGCGCGAAGTTCGTTTCGGGGATGCAGCAATACCGATCGCTCAAGTGTATTTTTCAACTCACGTACATTTCCTGGCCACTCATATGCTTCAAGTTTTTCAAGAGCGCAGGGAAGTAAAGTTGGAGTACGGATCGTATGTTTCGTGAGCTCCAGAAGAAGTATCTTTGACAGAACTTCTATATCTTCTTTGCGATTACGCAGTGGAGGAAGGTAAATCGGAACCACAAAAATGCGATAAAAAAGATCAGCTCGAAAAGTTCCTTCATCAATCATCTGAAAGAGATCGCGATGTGTTGCGGAAAGAAGACGGATGTCGATGGTGATTTCGTGTTGTCCTCCAATGCGTCGAATCTTTCCGGTTTCAAGCGTGCGTAAGAGACGCGTTTGAAGTTCAAGGGGAAGCTCTCCGATTTCATCGAGGAAAAGTGTTCCACCATGTGCTTGTTCAAAAAATCCGGCACGACTTTCAAGAGCTCCGGTAAATGCGCCTCGCTCATGTCCGAAGAGAAGCGCTTCAATCATACTTGAAGGAAAAGCGCCGCAGTTAAGAGCGATCAAGGGTTTTTGTGCGCGAAGACCAAGTTCGTGGATGGAGGTTGCCACCAGTTCTTTCCCCGTTCCACTTTCGCCGCTAATGAGCACGGAAGCTTTTGAAGCTGCTGATCTCTCAATGAGCTCAAAGACTTCGCGCATTTGTCGGCCCGAGCCAATAAGCTTGCCAAGCGTTGCTATTTTTGGAAGAACGTTTCCGTCAAAAGAAGACATCGTCAATGTGGGGCGCAGCAAAAGATGATCTAAAGTTTTTAGAGATATGCGTCAACACTCTTAAAGGGTTTTTTACTATTTTTAAAATCATGTTCGAGAGAATTGTTCGCATTTATGCACTCTGTTTTATAAAGAGCACACAAAAGGAGAAGAATAATGGCACGGAAAAAAGTGACAGTCGTTGGTGGTGGTTTTGTCGGATCGACAACAGCACAGCGTATCGCGGAAGCGAAACTTGCTGATGTCGTGCTTGTCGATATCCTCGAAGGAATGCCGCAGGGCAAAGCGCTTGATATGGCTCAGTCAGCACCACTGATGGGATTTGATTCTACGGTCATTGGAACAAACGATTATGCGGATACGAAAGAGAGTGACATTGTGGTGATTACTGCAGGACTTGCGCGTAAGCCCGGTATGACACGCGATGATTTACTTTTAAAAAATGCAGAAATTGTTTCAGGAGTGGTGGAACAAACAATTCGATATTCTCCTCATGCGATTTTTCTTGTGGTGAGTAATCCTCTCGATGTCATGACCTATTTGACCTGGAAAAAATCTCAGTTACCAACGCATCGCGTGCTTGGCATGGCAGGCGTGCTCGACTCTGCGCGATATCGCACGTTCATTGCGATGGAACTCGATGTTTCTGTGAAAGATGTTCAGGCCATGGTGCTTGGCGGTCATGGCGATACCATGGTTCCGCTTCCACGTTATTCAACAGTTGCAGGAATTCCGATTACAGAACTTATTTCTCCAGAACGGATTCACGCGATCAACGAACGCACCACAAATGGTGGAGCAGAAATTGTGCAACTTTTAAAAACAGGAAGTGCGTACTATGCTACTTCTGCGGCAGTGCTTGAAATGGTGCAAAGTATATTGCGCGATGAGCGAAGAATCCTTCCTTGCTGTGTCTATCTTGCAGGTCAATATGGCATCAAAAATCTTTACTGCGGTGTTCCTGCTATTCTTGATCACACGGGTGTTAAAGAGGTGATTGAGCTGCAACTCACGGGTGATGAGCTTGCGATGCTCAAACGTTCGGCGAGTTCGATTCGTGAGCAGGTAGGAAAACTCCAGCTTTGATTCCGTTCATGCTGAGCCCTTCGATAACGCCGTTCATCCTGAGCTCGTCGAAGGAGAACGGCATACTCAGGACATGCTTGTCGAAGCATTGAGTCACCCTTCGTCCCTCGACAAGCTCGGGATGAACTCAGGGTGAGCGTTTTCTGACAGCTTTTGGTTAAAAGTGACTCGTTGTCATTCGGTTGAAGTGAAATCGTATTATTTTTCATAGAGTTAAATCATATTCCTTTGGCATATTTCTTGCTATTTTAAAGAAGAAGTATGCTCTCTTTTGCCATTCGACTTGCTGATCGTCTTGGTCTTGCTGACCATGAAGCCCGTGACTTAGTGTTAGAGTCCACGAATAGTTATATCTCCATTCGTGTGGGCGCTGTTGTTCGCAAAAATCCACATGCCATGAGATCATTGCGAGTTGAAGGAATTTTGCGTTGGCGCGGTGTTGAATATGACATTGCGATTGAAGATCACGAAGGGAATGGAACCCTTGGAAAATTTGATTCCGCAAAACTTCGCGATCGTTCCACAGGAGAAAATATCGGAGGAAATCTGCCGCAGCGTATTTATGCAGCGCTTATTCCGCTGATTGAATTGCAAGCCCAAGACCAACTCGAACGCGCTCGTCGTAAGAAACATTAAACTATTTCAAAACTGATATGGTAATTAACTTTTCGTATGTCATCCTCGCGAAAGCGGGGATCCAGAAAAGCTGATAAATACCTGGATTCCTGCTTTCGCAGGAATGACACCGTACTCAATCTTGACGAGTTCGAGCTTGCATGCCATAGGCGGCTGATGGAAAAACGATCCTGGGCTGAACCCTATAAAATTAAAACCGTTGAACTGTTAAAGATGACAACGCGTGAGGAACGTCAAGCTGCGCTTATTGCAGCGGGCTATAATACGTTTCTTCTTCACTCAGAGAATGTCTATATCGATCTCCTGACTGATAGTGGAACCAATGCGATGAGCGACGCCCAGTGGGCGGGGATGATGCTTGGAGACGAAGCCTATGCCGGTAGTAAAAATTTCTATAGGCTCGAGGAAAAAGTTCAGAAATATTATGGTTATAAATATTTTATTCCAACCCATCAGGGACGAGGTGCGGAACATCTCATTTCAAAAATTCTCATTAAACCTGGAGATATCATCCCCGGGAATATGTATTTCACGACCACGCGGCTTCATCAGGAATTAGCAGGTGGAACGTTTGTTGATGTGATTATCGACGAAGCGCACAATCCTGAAAGTACATATCCTTTTAAGGGGAATGTTGATCTGAAAAAACTTACGAACTTGATTGAAAAGTTTGGCGCTCAAAAAATTCCTTACATCACGATTGCTGGAACCGTGAATATGGCGGGTGGCCAGCCGATTTCCATGAGTAACATGCGAGAAGTGCGTGCACTTCTGAAACCACACAACATCAAGATTGTCTTTGATGCTACACGCGCGATGGAGAATGCTTTTTTTATTCAACAACGTGAAGAGGGATATCGGGATAAAACTTTGGCGCAGATTCTCAAAGAGATGTGTTCCTATACCGATGTGGCAACGATGAGTGCAAAGAAAGATCTGCTCGTGAATATTGGTGGCTTTCTTGCTTTGAATGACGAGGAAGTTTTTGAAGAGGCGAGAAATTTAGTTGTGGTCTATGAAGGACTTCATACCTATGGGGGGCTCGCTGGTCGTGATATGGAAGCCATGGCGATCGGCATTGAAGAGGCGATCGATGAATCGCACATGCGCGCACGCATTGGCCAAGTGGAATATGTGGGAAATAAACTTTTAGAACTTGGCATTCCTGTGGTGAAACCGATTGGGGGGCATGCTGTTTTTCTCGACGCAAAGAAATTTCTTCCGCACATTCCGCAAGATGAATTTCCTGCGCAAACGCTTGCTGCAGAGTTGTATCTCGATTCTGGAATTCGCACGATGGAACGTGGCGTTGTTTCTGCGGGGCGCAATAAAGAAACGGGGAAACATAATTATCCAGCACTTGAACTTGTGCGGCTCACTTTCCCCCGCCGCGTGTATACGCAAGCCCACTGCGATGTCACCGTCGAAGCAATCGCTGCGGTATATAAAAACAGGAATCAGATCCGCGGGCTCAAAATGGTCTATGAACCAAAATATCTCCGTTTTTTCCAGGCGCGATTCGAGCCCCTTGGGATCATTAAATCTTAAAATGGTGTTGAAGTGAGCAATGCTGCAAGATTTTGAATACATTTCTCATAAGGAATAATCGTAATCCCATCCACTTCTTCACGACGATCTCCTCCATAGACAAAATAAGCGTTTGCACCCGGGTAATCTTTCAGAAAAAGTTTGAGACCTGTTAGATCGTTTCTTGAAAATCGTTTTGCTCTTTTTATTTCAAAAGCAAAAATTCCTCTCTCTCCATAGACAACAAAATCGACTTCCATGTCATTTGCGGTGTGCCAATAGTAAAGTGTGTACCCAAGATCATGATATTCATTGAGAGCCCGGACTTCTTGAAAGAAAAGAGTTTCGAGTGCTGCTCCCTCAATTTCTTCCGGTCGATCCAGCGGTCCTGAAGGTCGAATGGTGCGATAAACGCCAGCATCAAAGAGATAAAACTTTGTATGTGAAATCATGCGACGCTTTGCACGTTTGGTAAAGACCGGTAAGCGAACGCCAAGAAGCAGGTCTTCCAGGATTGTAAAATAATTTTCGACAACTTTTCGTTCGACGGAACA
Source organism: Deltaproteobacteria bacterium RIFCSPHIGHO2_02_FULL_44_16 (assembly GCA_001798185.1). NCBI lineage: Bacteria > Deltaproteobacteria > Deltaproteobacteria bacterium RIFCSPHIGHO2_02_FULL_44_16. The sequence continues at coordinate 84,281 of MGRM01000027.1, forward strand.
TTCGCGAGCAACTTCGCTGATGCTCAGAACCTGACCTTGTGAGAAACTTGCGGCTTCCAGAAAACGAGAGAAAGCTCCTAAATTTCGGGTGAGACCTTCTTGTTGGACTTCCTCTTTGAGATACGTTCGGACATAGGCTTCCAGATAACGTTTTGGATCTGACTCCATATAGACACTTGGAAGGAACCCATAACGAAGTGAGTGCTCAAGGTTAAAGTCTTGACCTAATTCGAAAACTGTTAAGGGATAGAGGAAAAGAGTAAGCGCTCTTCCCGCTAATAAATTAATTCCTTTTTGCTTGAGCTTTCGAGCGCTCGATCCTGTGAGAACGAATTGATGACGTTTCGATTCAATCAAGCGATGGACTTCGTCAAGGAGAGCTGGAATCTTTTGCACTTCATCAATGATGATCGGATGTTTAAAGTTTTTTGGAATGAGTTCTTCAAGACGATGAGGTCTCGCAAGAAGGTCGGTAAAAAGTGCATCATCCAGAAGGTCAAGATAAAGAGCGTCGGAAAATGTCTGCCGAATCCACGTTGATTTTCCGGTTCCTCGTGGTCCGAAGAGAAAAAAGCTTTTCTTTTTCGGGCGGTTGATAATTCTGGAATACATAACTCCATTTTGCACATATTTTTGGAATTATCAACTCCAATTTTAAAGTATTCTACGCCTTCATGCGTGAGCCTTTTTCTTCGTGGGCAAAAATCCAGCTGACGAGTTTTGATTCACTGATAAGCAACTCTTGTTCTTTGCTTGTGGGCTCATGCAAACTTTTGATGCCATGTGAGCTCGTATCATGTCGATCGCGCGTATCCCATTCGCGAATGATGGCTTCAATTCTCTCTTTCCAGAGCGAGAAGTTTTCAACACGAAGATCGATCCACCCATCATGGGCCCATGTATCGATATGGGCTTGATCGAGTCGATATCCTTGAACAGGGGATTCAGCTGGGATCGCAATATGTTTCCCGCGAAGTAATTTTTTCCCATCAGCCAGCAGAAGAGGGATACCAATGGAAATAATACGAGAGCGCAGCTCTTCATCGTTCAAAAGAAGTTCTTCGCATGCGGCTGCAATCTTTTTCTCGTCGTGCGTCAGCACTTTTTGAAGGGTGCCGTAAAGACGTTTTAAGAGATGAGCTTCGTACAGCAGTTTGGAAAGTCGCGGTGGTCCCAATATTTCAAACGCAATACTTTCAGCGCCATGTTCCTCGACAAGTTGCTGAAGATAAGAAATCGCATACTTTCGTAAATGTCCTGCGCGATAGGTTGGACCCATGATCGATGTATCAAGAGCTGCCACAATATCATTGCCAGTATTGCGTCCCATAATTTCCCAAATTGCGGTTTTTGCAATTTCTTCTGGGGTGATGAATTCCATTTGGCTTTCATCGGTGATCGTTTCAAACTCACCAAGAGAGAAAAGACCGTTTTCTCCTAAATCAATGTAGGGTGCCTCCATCACACGCGGTTTTCCTTGTGTGTCCGTGATGTATCGAGGAGTGGTGGTGCTCTGCGAAAAGAATTGTCCCTCAAGTAATACCGCATCTTTCAGCGCGGTCGATTGAAGATAAATCGGTTCTTTCTTTTTCGTAATCGGTCCATATCCAATTTTTTTCCATGCAATGGCTGCTGCTGGCTTCAGTTCTTTTATCACCGGTGCATCGGGCGTTCTTCCCATGAGGAAAAGAAGCATACTGTGCGCTCCTGCAATAGCTGATTTTGAAAGGAGCATCTGCGAAGGCTTGTCTTCACTGTGGGTGTACGGAATATTGAGCCCCATGCCTCCTGTGCCGCACGTTCCAATTTTAAGATAGCATTTCGTTTCTCCTGCGATCATCGATTGCAGCAAAATTTGAATGTGTCGAATGAGCTGAGGGAGATATTGCATGCACAAGAGTTGCTCGACTGTTTGTTGAATCTCCTGTGAACTTTTTTCTTCGCGCATGGTTTTGAGAACTGTTTTCGAAGCACCGTAAAGATTCTGATAGGAAATAGCAGTTGCCGTATTCACGCAATCGACAATGACATCAGGTTTGTAATTCATGATCTGCAGATAAATTTCCGATGCCTGTAAAATATCGCGATTGAGAGGATCAAAAAGATCTTGAAGAAGTATTGCTCGCTGTTTGGCGTCTTGCAGCAGGTCTCTGCGAGAGATATCTTTTTGTTCGGCACGCACAAAAAGATTACCTGAAACACCTTTAAGAGATGGCGCATTCTTTCCATATTCATGTTTGAGCTGAGCGAGAGCTGCATCCACTTCATCTTGAAAAAGAGAAGTAACAATGAGTTCTTTTATTCCTTCACCAATCAGTTCACGACAGATCGCAAGCCCGACAAGTCCAGCTCCTCCCCACACCAGTACTGTTTTTCCTTTGAGCTCCATAGATTGTCTCCGTATCAGTAAGACCTCTTTCGAAACATTTCTTTTTGTCTCGGGTCCTGCCGTCTGCGGTGTTCCGGTCTCCCGTTTATCGCGGGAACCCTCCGGAAGCACCTCCGACGTCACCCGTATCTCATCTGTTTCGAAAGAGGTCTTATTACTAAGTGTATATCCACCGCAGGTGCAGAGTGGGTGAGGCTTCCCACGGAAATGAAATCAATGCCAGTACTAAGATAGTTTGGCAATGTCTCTAATGTCATGTTTCCCGACGCTTCGAGAAGCGATCGCGGCGAGTATTTTTTCGTTATTGCTACTGCTTCGCGGATCATGTCAGGCGACATGTTATCAAGCATAATGATGTCGACATGTGCTTCAGCTGCAATGTGAACTTCATCAAGTGTTCTGGTTTCAACTTCAATGCGTAGGGGCGACCGGCCACTTGCCCCTACATGTTTTTTTATTTTCGCAATCGCCTCTTTGATGCCACCATCTGCCGTGATGTGATTATTTTTGATCATATAGAGATCATACAGTCCCATCCGATGATTGGTCCCGCCACCAGCTTTGACGGCTGCTTTTTGAAGCTCACGAAGTCCAGGAATGGTTTTTCGTGTGTCGAGAATTTTCACGTTCCCCTGTGCAAGATCGACAAAACGTTTTGTAAACGTTGCAATACCACTTAAGTGCTGAAGAAAGTTAAGTGCCGTGCGCTCTGCAGTTAAGATTGAAGCAAGAGAACCTTCGATGTGTGCGATAACACCTTTCGCTTTGAGATGATCTCCTTCTTTACACACGGTTGTCCATTTCATTTTTGGATCAACGGTTTTGAAAACTTTATGTGCGACAATGAGTCCAGAGATGATGAGATCTTCTTTCGCACGAATTTCCGCACGACCTTTGGCTGAAGTAGAAATGATAGCTTCTGTCGTGATATCGCCCATGCAGATGTCTTCTTGAAGGGCAAGGGAAATTAATTTTTCGATGTGAGAATTCATAAGAGCTACGAGATCAGACTCTGAAGTCAGCATTGCCGGAAGCGATGGGGACCCATTGCGGTGAGCTGGCTGTGAAAACCTCAGCACCCATGATTTTTATGGGGGAATGAGGAGGGTCCATAGCCAAGCGAGTCCGCAAAAGGGTCATCGCGGGAGGCAGCGCTGACAGAAGAGTCTGATCCTTGTTATATTTTTTTGAGTGCATCTGATAATTTTTCATATTTTTCTTGGGCTAATCGAAGTCGTTCGCGCTGAGTGTCCACAATTTGTTTTGGAGCATTCTCGACAAAATTCTTGTTTGAAAGTTTTTGTTCACACACAGAAATTTCTTCTTTGGTCTTTTCTGTTTCTTTTGTAAGTCTTGCTCTTTCAGCTTCTGTGTCAATGAGTCCTGCATGAGGAATCATGATTTCGGTCGATCTTATTACAGTTGTAGAAGCCTGATCCGGTCGTTTAAGATTTTTGCCGATCTCAATTTTTTCTACTCCAGCAAGATCTCGAATCATTTTTTCAAATTGCTCCGCAATTTTCAGTTCATCCTTTTGGGTTCCCGTGATGAGTGCCGTGATTTTTTGTTTCGGAGGGACGTTGTGTTCAGCTCTGACAGTGCGAATGGCGGTCACAAATTCTTTTGCGAGTTCAAAATTTGTAGCTTCTTTCTCGTAGGGGAACTGGCGTTCCTTTTCTGGGTACTTATCGATCATGAGTGTTGTGGCAGCGAGAGAACTCCAGATTTCTTCCGTGATAAAGGGCATGAAGGGATGAAGAAGACGAAGTGTTGTGGTGAGAACATGATGAAGTACCCCTTGGGTTGCATTTTTGTGCTCAGCATTATCACTATAGAGTGTTGGCTTGATCGCTTCTAAATACCAATCGCAAAAATCGTTCCAGACAAATTGATAAAGACCTTGGGCAGCTTCATGAAAATGAAAGGCTTCAAGGGATACAATAGTATCGTTTGTAACCTTTGCAAGACGATGGAGAATCCACTGATCCGCCGCCGAAAGCTTCGCTTTTTCATTTTTTTCTTTTTTAATATTTTCGAGATGTGTGAATGCAAAGCGCGCTGCGTTCCAAAGTTTGTTGCAAAAATTTCGGCCCATTTCAAATTTCGAGGTCGAGAGTTTTAAATCCTGTCCTTCGGTTGAAAGAAGAACGAGTGAGAAGCGCATGGCATCAGCGCCATACTTGTCGATGATCTCCAAAGGATCAATCCCATTGCCAAGACTTTTACTCATCTTGCGGCCTTGTTCATCGAGAATGGTACCGTGAATATAGACATCAGGAAAGGGAACTTTCCCCATCATCTTGAGGCCCATCATTACCATACGAGCGACCCAGAAAAAAATGATCCCTCGGTCAGTCACGAGCGTCGATGTGGGATAGTATGTTTTTAGCGACGCTGTTTTTTCTGGCCAACCGAGCGTTGAGAATGGCCAGAGCGCTGAAGAAAACCAGGTGTCAAGCACATCAGGATCTTGTTCGAGATCTGTAGATTCACAACAAGGACAATGTGTCGGTGTTGTTCTTGACACGATTGGCTTTCTGCAACCAATTTGACATTCACCCTTGTCGCGTCCTCGACAATACCACACTGGAATTCTATGCCCCCACCAGATTTGGCGAGAGATACACCAGTCACGAACATTTTCGAGCCATTGCAAATAAAAATCTTCCCATCGTTCTGGATGAAACGTGACTCGTTTCTTCCGGGATGCTTCCATGGCGAGCTGCGCTAGCGGCTTCATTTTCACGAACCATTGATCTGAAAGCCATGGTTCAATGATGGTGTTACAACGATAACAGTGGCCCACCGAATGAGTGTGTCCCTCAATTTTTTCTAACAGCTGCGCTGCTTCCAATGCTTTGATAATTTTCTTCCGACAATCCTCACGCGTGAGGCCGACATAGTTTTTCCCAGATGCATCGTTCATTGTTGCGTCTTCATTCATGACATTGATACGCAGAAGATGATGTCGCGCTCCAATTTGAAAATCGTTGGGATCGTGAGCAGGAGTGACTTTGACAGCGCCTGATCCAAATGCAGCGTCAACGTGATCGTCGGCAATGATGGGGATGCTTCGATCTGTTTCCGGAAGCTGCACTTCTTTTCCGATGAAATGTTTGTAACGAGGGTCCTTCGGATTCACCGCGACCGCAGTATCGCCAAGAATGGTTTCAGGTCGTGTCGTTGCAACCACAATAAAACCAGATCCATCAACAAGAGGATAGCGAAAATGCCACAGGTTTCCTTGTTTCTCTTCATGCTCCACTTCATCATCGGCTAAAGCAGTGCGACAGCGCGGGCACCAGTTGACAATATATTTTCCTTTATAAATGAGACCATCTTCATAGAGCTGCACAAAACATTCGCGCACAGCTTCTGAAAGGCCTTCGTCAAAAGTGAAACGCGTTCGCTCCCAATCGCATGATGCGCCAAGCGCTTTCAGCTGATGTAAAATTTGGTCGCCATATTGATCGCGCCATTTCCAAATCCTTTGCACGAGTTCTTCTCGCCCCAATTCATGACGCCGCTTTTTTTCTTTGTCCAAAATTTCTCGCTCGACCACATTTTGCGTCGCAATGCCGGCGTGATCAGTTCCTGGTTGCCAGAGCGCTTCAAAACCTGACATCCGTTTCCAGCGAATGAGAATATCTTGAAGTGTATTGTTGAGCGCATGTCCCATGTGAAGCACGCCTGTGATATTGGGTGGGGGAATGACGATACAATACGGCTTCTTTTTGGTGGTATCAGGTGCGTGAAAGAGACGATTTTTTTCCCAAAATGTATACCATTTTTTTTCGACTAATTTTGGATCATACGTTTTCGGAAGGGCAGGCATGGAGGACTATCTAGAGAAAGGCCTCCATATTGTCAAAGAGTTAGCCAAGATATAGCGCCGCGCGAGGGTTCACTCATTTACCCGAAGCAGGCGCTTACATGCTTGACCATCATCAAAGAGAACATTAAAGTATGTCAACTTTCAAAGGGGGAATCATGAGTGACAATCTCAAAGCCTGTTTTGCCGAATTTTTTGCCACGTTTTTACTCGTCTTTGTCGGTGTCGGTTCCATTATTATGAACACGTCAACTAATGGAAGTATCGGACTTATAGGAATTGCACTTGCCCACGGCCTCGCTATTTTTTTGGGTTGCGCGATTACCGGACATATTTCAGGCGCACATATTAATCCAGCGGTTACGGCAGCAATGCTTGCAACACGACGTATCGGTTTTGGATTAGGACTGGCATATATCGCAAGTCAATTGCTTGGCGCCCTTTTTGGCGCCTCTCTTTTAAACTATGCGATGCCGCTGACAGCTGCGAAAGCTGCTTTTTATGGAACTCCCATGCTTGCTGATGGGGTTTCCTTTCAGCAAGGAATTTTTCTCGAAGCTGTTCTCACGTTCATTCTCGTGCTTTCTATTTTTGGAAGCGCTGTTGATGCGCGTGGTCCGAAATCAATCTCAAGCCTCGTGATTGGCCTTGCGATTACGGCCGATATTTTTGTTGGCGGTCCGATCACAGGAGCAGCCATGAACCCAGCTCGTGCGTTTGGTCCAGCCATTATGTCAGGGATATTTACCAATCACGCGGTTTACTGGATTGGCCCTATGATTGGTGGAATCCTGGGCGGGATTGTTTACGAACGGATGTTGAAGAAAAATTAAGAACGAAAAAGATTCTTCAGCACAAACCAGACATTCTCTTTGCGTTCGCGCAGACGTCGATAAAAGTAGGGGAGCCAGGCATATCCAAAGGGGACGTAGATGCGTACGCGCCATCCTTCGCGCTTTAATTTTTCTTGCAGATCAGATCGCATGCCGTAAAGCATTTGAAACTCGAACGCATTGCGCGAAATATCATTATTGACGACAAAGGCTTTGATTGCCTCGATCAGTGCTTCATCATGGGTTGCAAAACCGTGATAGAGACGACTTGTCAGGAGCCTCTTTGCAAGTGCAAGGTATTGGCGTCGAATGTCGTTTTTCTTTCGAAGTGCCAGAACCGGAGGTTCTTTGTATGCTCCTTTGCAGAGGCGAAGACGAATGCCATCTTCAATAAATCTCACCACATCATGAGGACTTCGTTTGAGCATGGCTTGCACAGCAGCGCCAACAGGAAATCCTTCGCTTTTTAGCTGAAGAATGATTTCAAATGTCGCATCTGTTGTCGAAGATCCTTCAATATCAACACGAACAAAAGCGCCAAGGTCTTTCGCAGTTTGAGCGATTTTCTTTAAATTATGTTCAAAAAGTTTTCTATCGATCAGAAGACCGAGTTGAGTCGGTTTGACGGAGATATTCAAATCGAGCTGTCGCTCTCTCAGGGCTCGTAGTAAAAGAATGTTCTGCTCAGTTGCAATCGTTGCCTCTTCAACGCTTGCAACGCTTTCACCTAAAAAATCGAGAGTGGTAAAAAAACCTTTTGCATTGAGATTTTTTACCACCTCAAGTGCTTCTTTGAGTGTTTGTCCCGCAACAAAGCGTTTTGCAAAAATGAAAAGAGAGGATTGCAGAAAATCGCGTAAGCGATGTTCATTGGTCATTATTTTTCTCTGTTCTGTCGCCATTTCCATTCTGATTCCAATAGTTGAGTTAAATTGCAAAGTCAATTTTGGCCATTGATAATTGTCGAAAAATTATTTCAAAAGGCCAAAAGGTGTCTGGCAGATTTCTGGCATGGTGTTAATGTCAGAAACTGCCTGACACTTCTTTTGGCCATAAGAAACGCAAACCAAAAGAAGTGCCAGACACTTTCTTGCATCAAAATCATGCCAGAAAGATGTCAGGCACCTTTTGGTTTGCACAAAAATCATTCCGGGAATCCGTCAGTTTTTTTAGTGTTACAACGATTGACAAAAAAATAGTGCATCGTCATAAACACGACTTAACCGAGGAACTTATGTCCACAACCAAGCTCATTTACGGTATCAGCCATTACAACGCGAATCTTTTCTATGCGACGCAATATCATGCGCCAGATGCCTATCTCTTTTTACTTCATAATGGTCGCAAGTACATGATCATGAAACAACTTGAATATGACAAAGCAAAGCGCCTTGCAAAAGTCGATGAGATCATTCGCCTGGAACCCTTTTGGCAACGAACAGGAAAATCCATTCCTAAAAGTGATTATGATATCGATGTCATCGACGAAGTGCTGAAGGAGTTTGGAATCAAAACATTTCAAGTTCCTGAAATGAGTTCTTTGTTACTTGTCGATGAGCTCCGTAAAAAAGGTTACACCATAGAAGGGGTCGAAGACCCTTTTTTTCCGGAACGTCAGCGAAAAACTAAAGAAGAAAAGAAACATATCGAGACGTCGCAGAAAGCTGCTTATGGCGCGATGGATCTGGTTGAAAATATTTTACGAAAAAGTCGGGTTCGAAATGGGCGTTTGATCTATCGCAACAAAACACTGACGTCAGAAGTACTCCGTGCTGAGATTGGAATCTATCTTCTCAGTCGCGGTTGTCTTGCGAATGATCCGATCATCGCCGGCGGAGTACAAGGATGTGATCCGCACGAACGTGGAACCGGGCCACTCAAAGCCAATCAATCGATCATTGTCGATATCTATCCGAGTTCGATCAAGACTGGTTATTACGGCGACACGTGTCGCACGTTTTGTAAGGGAAAAGCTTCTGATGCCCTCAAAAAATTATATGCAACAGTCCTCGACGCGCAGCTTGCATGTTTAAAAAAAATAAAAGCAGGAGTGAATGGCCGCACCATTCACGAAGCGAATCAGAAATTTTTTGAATCCAAAGGCTACAAAACAGAAGAGAAAAAAGGTCGCATGCAAGGTTTCTTTCACGGGACTGGTCACAGTCTCGGAATCGAGCCGCACGAAGAACCAGCGCGCATCAATCGTCGCGACTATACATTAGAAGAGGGGAATGTGCTGAGTGTCGAGCCAGGTCTCTATTATCCCGACATCGGCGCTGTGCGCATCGAAGATCTTGTCTATGTGACGAAAACCGGCTGCGACGTGATTGGAAAGTATCCAAAAAAGTTGGAGATACGTTGATTCAAACTGGTGTTTGTTTATTTTTTAAGCTTCTGGACTAAGATTGGATCTATACTTCTTGAAAAACAAATATTTTAATCCGCTCTTCCCCAGTATTGGGTTTTATGTGCCCATGTCTCTTTCCAGGCTGGCGTTGTAGTGTTTACACGAATCCATGCTGATTCTGGAAGAAGAGTTTTTTGAATTTGCTCCATGACTTCATTTCCAGAAATCTCAAAACTTGCATCTCCACAATCTAATTCATTGTCTCCGATCAAGAAGGTATCATCGAAATACCAGTCACGTTTACCTCCCGAATGCAGATCTGATCTTAACATCCGAAGAGTACAGGATGATGTTTGTCCCGCTTTTGTTACGGTGAAGAAGTAAGATATTCGTTCAGCATGTGCATCACGGATGCTAGGAGCTTCATAGATAGCTGATTCATATTCGACTCGTTGGAGCCGAAATGAATCGTTGCCAGGAAGACCATCCGGTCCAACAGTGAATTGAAAAATTGTTTTAGGTGGTTTTCCCCACGATCTCTCTTCTTTTGTAATGGTGAGATCAGTGCGGGTTTTTAGATTGGACCAGACTTGATTAACTGGAAGATATACTCTTTGTTCGCCTGCTGATTTCATAAATACTCCTTGTTCATTTCAAAACATGTATAGCCCGCGCAAAACAAGATGTCAGATATGATAGGCGAAAGTTTTGTGGTGGATGTGTTTCACAAAAGCGGTTTTTGTT